>CAZMJI010000044.1:0-8396 GCA_964566765.1 uncultured Piscirickettsiaceae bacterium | reverse complement strand
TGCCAACTCTGATTAACCAGTTGCGTGCTGATGTGGCGCAGAGTAATCAAGGTACCACTGGCATGCAGGCGCGACTCTGGCAAGCCTGGCGTTGGCTATACGCCAACCCAAGGCACTACCGCTTATTTACCCAGTTATTGACTAAGTTCCGATGGCTCACGCCAGGGGTGATGCCGCGCTGGAGTCGATATCGACAGCTGCAAAAGCCAGCTGACAAGCCTCTGTCAACCCTGGCCAAAGAAGCGGGGTTCACACATGAGTAATGCCAGAGAACAAATTTTAGCCAAGTTGACAGGTAGCCGAACTCGCACGCTGAACACCGCCTATCAAACACCAGTATTGGACGCTCAATCAATCGAGGATCCGCTGGAGATGTTTGTGCACAATCTTCAAGCTGCACAGGCTGAGGTATATCAACTAGAGCAGGCACAGTTATCAGACTACTTGGGGCAGCACTTAAACACACTAGAAGCCAAATCGATTTGGACAGGGTATCAGCTATTGGAGAACCTAGGGATAGACAGCACTCGCCTAGAGGCTGAAGTGAGGATTTACGACCAGGCAATTGAGACCTGCAAATCAGACCTATTTGATCAAGCAGATGTGGGCATTACTACCGTGGCAGCAGGCATTGCCAGTAGTGGCTCTTTGGTGCTTTGGCCCAGTGAGTCTGAGCCAAGACTACTATCTTTGGTGCCACCGGTTCATATCGCGATTATTTTTAAAGAGCAGATTTATCAAACCTTCTCAGAAGTGATCCAAGTCCAGGATTGGCAAACCGGCTTGCCCAGCAATGTGGTATTGGTCTCCGGCCCTTCGAAGACGGCTGATATTGAGCAAGTATTGGCCTATGGCGTACATGGTCCAAGGCGCCTAATAACCCTAATAATCACTTGAGTAAATAAACGCAGCTAGCGATAAAATACACCCAACTTACAGGATTAGATGTATGAGTCATTCAAATTTAATTAACGATTTATTAAAGGCGCTTCCCGCACACTCAGTGTTAAGCGGCGATGAGAATACCCGTGCCTTTGAATGCGATGGCCTGAGCGTGTATCGACAAAAGCCATTGGTGGTGGTACTGCCTGAGCAGGTTGAGCAAATTACAGCGGTGCTAAAGATTTGTCGAGCACATCAGGTCAGTGTGGTCACACGTGGCGCAGGAACCGGCCTGGCGGGCGGCGCCATGCCATTGGAGAACAGTGTGGTGTTAGGTCTGTCTAAGCTGAATCGCATTAAATCCGTTGATGTTGAGAATCAATTGGCGGTGGTTGAGCCGGGGGTACGTAATATTGCCATCAGCGAGGCGGTTGCCCAACATGATTTGTATTATGCGCCAGATCCTTCGTCGCAGATTGCCTGCACCATTGGCGGTAACGTGGCAGAGAACTCAGGTGGTGTGCATTGTTTGAAGTATGGCTTGACCGTACACAATATTGAAGCCATTAAGATGTTGACCATCGATGGCGAAGCACTAACCCTAAGCCGACAAGACGAAGGTCTGGGCTTGTTGGCACTGATGAATGGTTCAGAGGGGCTCTTGGGGATTGTTACCGAGGTCACAGTGAAACTAACCCCAGTTCCAGCAGTGGCCAAATTGGTGATGGCAGGCTTTGATTCGGTGCGTGAATGCGCGGATGCAGTGGCCAATATTATTAAGGCGGGTGTGGTGCCAGCAGGTTTGGAGATGATGGATGCATTTGCCATCGAAGCTGCTGAGGATTTTGTCCAAGTTGGCTACCCCAAAGAAGCTAAAGCTTTACTGCTTTGTGAGTTAGACGGCTCTGCAGCCGACGTTGAACAGGAGCTGGCAACGGTGATGGAGATTCTAAGTGGTGCCAGCAGCCTAAAAGTGGCCGAGAATGAGGCGCAACGGTTGGCCATGTGGAAGGGTCGTAAAAATGCCTTCCCAGCGGTAGGACGCTTGTCGCCAGATTACTATTGCATGGACGGCACCATTCCACGTCGACACTTGGCCGATATGCTAGAGCATATCTCTGAGCTGTCTAAGAAATACGGCCTACGTGTGGCCAATGTCTTCCATGCGGGTGATGGCAACCTGCACCCACTGATTCTTTACGATGCCAATGTCGAAGGCGAGCTTGAACGTACCGAAGAGTTTGGTACTGAGATTTTAAAAATGAGTGTGGACATGGGTGGTACGGTTACCGGTGAACACGGTGTGGGCGTGGAAAAACTCAATGCCATGTGTCATCAGTTTAATAGCAAAGAATTGGAGATGTTTCATCGCATCAAGCATGCCTTTGATCCTGAGTCACTACTTAACCCAGGTAAAGCGGTACCTGAGCTACACCGCTGTGCAGAGCTGGGTTCGATGCATGTGCACCACAACCAACTACCATTCCCAGACTTGGAGCGTTTTTAATGGATCGATTAGACGAACTGCAACAACTGATTAAAGACAGCGAACAGTTAACACTGAATGCGCAGATGTTGAATTATGCTGGCGTGGTGGCTTATCACCCAGAAGAGTTGGTGATCACGGTGAAAGCGGGCACACCGATCAAAGACATCACCCAGGCACTGGCGCAAAACAACCAAGGCTTGAGCTTTTATGTTGAAGATGACCATCAAAGCATTGGTAGTGCTTATGCCCAAGGTGGTAGCGATCTGTCTGATGCGGTGCTAGGTGTACAAATTATTGATGGTCGAGGCGATCTGCTAAATTTTGGTGGCCAGGTGATGAAAAACGTGGCCGGTTATGATGTGGCGCGTCTATTGGCAGGCTCTCAGGGCAAGTTGGCCTTGGTGACTGAGCTTAGTTTTAAAGTCATGCCTAAGGCCTATATTGGTGCGTTAGAGCCACAGTCTCGAGTCGCCAATCATAGCGAGCTGCGCGCTCGCTTAGAGCAACAACTAAAGACGGTCTTTGACCCACAAAATAAGTTCTTATAATGCAAACACATCAGATTCAAAACGCCAAAGCTAACGAGATTATTCGCAAGTGTGTACACTGCGGTTTTTGCCAGGCTACTTGCCCAACTTATCAGCTTTTAGGTGATGAGTTGGATTCGCCACGCGGACGCATCTATCTGATCAAGTCAGCCTTGGAAAACAATCAAGTGTCGCATGACACCACCAAGCATCTGGACCGCTGTTTAACCTGTCGTTCATGTGAGACTACCTGCCCATCTGGGGTGGATTATCATCAACTGCTCGACATTGGTAGACAGGCGCTAGAGAGTAAGCGACCTTTGTGGCAAAAAGCTTACCGCTTTGCGGTGCGCAAAACCTTAACCACGCCGGCACTGTTTAATCCAGTGGGCAGACTCTTTAGACATTCCAACATACAAACGCCAGCCTTAGAACCTGCGCAAGCCATTGGCAAGGTATTACTACTGGGGGGCTGTGTACAACCAACTTTGGCGCCGAACATCAATCACAGCATTCGTAATGTGCTGGCCAAGCTTAATTATCAGGTGGTTGAAACCCCGCAAAAAGAGTGTTGCGGCGCGATTGATCAGCACTTGGGCGCCGATCAAGTGGCGCTTGAAAAAGTCAAAGCCAATATTGACGCTTGGGTGGCTGCAGAGGCGGACTATATTATCTCCAGTGCCAGCGGTTGTGGCGCCATGGTCAAAGATTATCCAGAGCTATTTGATAAGGCGGATCCTTATTATCAAAAAGCCTTGCAACTTTGCGGCAAAACGCTGGACATTGCACAGCTGCTAGCCAAGCAAGATTTGTCAGCACTAACGCCAGAGCAGGTAACAATCAGCTATCACGAACCTTGCACCTTGCAACATGGGCAAAAGTTGCCTGGTTTGGTTGCCTCCATCTTAACTCAATTGGGCTATCAGGTGCCTGCAGTGCAAGATTCACATCTATGCTGTGGTTCGGCTGGTACGTATTCGATCTTTCAAAAAGACTTGTCTGAGCAGCTCAAAACCAATAAGCTTCAGCATTTAAATGCCTCAGAGCCTGAGGTGATTGTGACCGCCAATATTGGCTGTTTAATGCATCTACAAAAAGACAGTAAAATCCCTGTCAAACACTGGGTGGAATTATTGGATAATTAGTTCAATTAATTTTGGACCAGGCCCATGGGCAGAAGAAGAAAACCTAAAGCCAGAACCTACGAGCTTGAGATTGAATTCTTGTCGCACGAAGGACGCGGTGTTGCGCATCTAGAGGAAAAAGTCATCTTTGTTTCAGGCGCCTTGCCTGGCGAAAAAGTGCTGGCCAATCGCACTTTCTCTCGTGCTAAATTTGAAGAGGCGGAAGTGCTAGAGGTACTACAGGCCTCAGATCAGCGTATCCAACCTAAGTGCGAGGTGTTTGGCATTTGTGGTGGCTGCTCGTTCCAGCATCTCTCCAGCGATGATCAAATTAAGGCCAAAGGCGAGTGGCTAAAAGAAGTGCTGACTCAGCAGACCAAAACCGAACCTAAGACTTGGTTGGAGCCGATGCGCTCTCAGCCTTGGGGTTATCGACGCAAGGCCAGATTGGGCGTGCGTTTTGTGCGCAAAAAAGACAAAGCCTTAGTGGGCTTTCGCGAGAAAAAATCCTCGTTCGTGGCAGATATGACGCGTTGTGAAGTCCTGCATCCATCGATTGGCGAGAACCTAGAAGTATTGGCAGACTGTGTTGAGCAGCTCTCAATCCGTGAACAGGTGCCACAATTTGAAGTGGCCATCGCTGAGGAGGCGACCATTTTGATCTTAAGACACTTAGAACCACTGAGTGCCAAAGATGAACAACTACTACTGGATTGTGCGCAAGCACTGGGAATTTGTTTTTACACCCAAAGTGGCGGCCTGGACACAGTGAAGCCCTTGGACAAAGCGGTCGAACTGACTTACTCGCACCCCCAGCACCAAGTGCTGATGCGTTTTCTACCCACTGACTTTACCCAGGTTAATTTTGAGCTCAATCAGCACATGGTATCGCGTGCGCTAGAGATGCTAGACTTGAGCGAAGATGATGAAGTGATTGATCTATTTTGTGGCCTGGGTAACTTTACCCTGCCGATTGCGCGTTATGCCAAACGTGTGGTGGGTGTAGAAGGGGATAAGGGCCTGATTGAGCGTGCTAAGCAAAATGCGGCCGCCAATGGTATTGACAATGCTGAATTCTATCAAGCGGATCTATTTGAGGCGGTTGAAGGTTTTTCTTGGTTTAGAGGAAAGACCTACAACAAAGCACTGATTGATCCAGCGCGCTCGGGCGCGATTGAGATTGTGGAGCTACTACCCAAGCTAGGGGTGGAGCGCCTGGTTTATGTGTCTTGCAATCCGGCCACCTTAGCGCGTGATAGCGCGCGTTTGATTGAGTTGGGTTATACCCTGGAGTCAGCTGGGGTGATGGACATGTTCCCACAAACTGCTCACGTTGAGTCGATTGCTCTATTTAGCCGATGATTGTTATTGATATTGACACGCAAACGCTGACTTATGGGGATAAAACCTATTCGATTAGTAGCGCCAAAAATGGCGTGGGCGAGGTCGAGGGCTCATATTGCACCCCACGTGGACGCTTCCAGATTGCTGAAAAAATCGGTCATGAGTTGCCTATTGGCGCCGTTTTAGTGGCGCGAAAACCCACTGGTGAGACCTATCATCCAACGCTGGCTGAGGCACAACCTGGTCGGGATTGGATTTTGACAAGGATTCTTTGGCTGGATGGGTTGGATGAAGCCAATCGGAACACCCAGTCTCGCTATATTTACATCCATGGGTCACCTGATGAAATCCCAATGGGAAAGCCGGGTTCAAAGGGTTGCATTCGCATGCATAGTGGTGATATGATAGAGCTGTTTGATTTGGTTGATGTTGGGGAGCACGTGGAGATTAAATCATGTCACAGTTAATTCAATACTTGCCTAAAAAGGCGCAAGCACGTTTAGACGATAATCCAGACGCGGTACTCATCGATGTGCGTTGCGAGGCAGAAAATAAATTTGTCGGCCGTCCACTGGGTGCGTTGTTGGCCCCTTGGGTGGATGAGCCCGAGTGGGAACCAGACGAGCAGGTGTTTGTTGAGGCGGTTAAGCGCTATTTGTCTGGCAAAGACGATGTGTTAAACGCTGAAATTATCCTAATCTGCCGCAGTGGTTATCGCTCGGACGATGCCGGCAAATGCCTACTTAAACACGGCTTTACCAATGTGGCACATGTGGTTAGTGGTTTCGAAGGCGACCTGGATGAGAACGATCAACGTGGCAACTTAAATGGTTGGCGCCACGATGGTATGCCTTGGGATCAATGCTAGGCACCTTATCACTGTTTCTACATCC
Organism: uncultured Piscirickettsiaceae bacterium; assembly: GCA_964566765.1. GTDB lineage: Bacteria > Pseudomonadota > Gammaproteobacteria > PS1 > Pseudothioglobaceae > Thioglobus_B. The sequence continues at coordinate 2,137 of CAZMJI010000044.1, read as the reverse complement.
TCGGGTTATTACCATGCTGTTTCTCGGCTTCTCAGCCGGGGTGCCGATTCTACTGATTTTTTCAACCTTGGGCTTATGGCTAAATGAGGCCGGAGTTGCCAAATCTACCATTACTTATTTTTCTTGGGCGGCGTTAGGTTACTCCTTTAAGTTCGTTTGGGCGCCCTTGGTGGATCGCTTGCCACTGCCGCTATTAACCGCCATGCTGGGACGCCGACGCGCCTGGTTACTGGTATCGCAATTGGCCATTATTTTGGCGATATTTATCATGTCCTCAGTTGACCCCAAGTCTGGCATAGACAGTTTGGAGTTGATGGCCTACGGCGCAGTACTATTGGGTTTTTCTTCGGCCACACAAGACATTGTGATTGATGCCTATCGTATTGAATCGGCCGAGAAGAAAATGCAATCGATGCTTTCGGCCACCTATATTGCGGGTTATCGCTTGGGTATGCTGGTGGCCGGCGCCGGTGCTTTGTTTATTGCCAGTTACTTTGGCTCTACTAAGGGTGCGTATCAGTTTGAGGCTTGGTCAAATACTTATATGCTGATGGCCTTGGTAATGTTGATTGGGGTGATTACCACCATCTCCATTCGTGAGCCTGACTCGACTAGGGCAGTAGAAGACACTTATAGCACCAAAGACTATGCGCGATTCTTCGCCTTGTTTCTGGCCATTGTGGCTAGCTTTATTGCCAGTTTTAACTTATTGTCTACACCGATTGCAGAGCTGAAAGTTTATCTGAGTGAGGTGTTTGGCAATCGTAACTTGGCTGGCTTTTTCAGTGGAACGCTGCGTATGTTGGGGGCGCTCACAGGTGCTTATCTGGCCTCTCGTCTGCTGATTGGTCTGCGATTGGTGAATCGATCAATGGTGGACCAGACCTATGTGGATCCGGTTCGTGATTTCTTTAATCGCTATGGCGCCCGTGTTGCTTGGTTGTTATTGGCGGTGATTGGCCTTTATCGTATCAGTGACATTGTGTTGGGCGTGGTGGCCAATATTTTCTATCAAGACTTGGGCTTTAGTAAAGAAGAGATCGCCTTTGTCTCGAAAACCTTTGGTCTGTTTATGACCATTGCCGGCGGCTTTATCGGTGGTGTGGTAGCCATGCGTATTGGTGTCTACAAGGTCTTGCTATTGGGCGCACTACTGTCTGCACTGACCAATCTACTGTTTGTGGTATTGGCCAATATGGGTAATGACATCAATTGGTTGTACGTTACCATCACCATGGACAATTTGTCAGGCGGTCTGGCCGGTGCAGCCTTTATTGCCTTTTTATCTGCACTGACCAACGTGAAATTTACTGCCGTGCAGTACGCCGTGTTCTCTTCGCTGATGACCCTAATCCCTAAGGCTTTTGGTGGCTATTCTGGTTCCATTGTTGAAGCTATCGGCTATGGTGAATTCTTTATTCTAACCACGGTGATCGGCCTGCCAATCCTATATTTGGTTTATAAGACCAAGGCGTATATTCAATGAGTTTGGGTCCGATTATGATGGACGTGTCAGGGCTGAGGCTGACTGATACGGAAAAAACACAACTGCTTAAGCCGTCTATCGGCGGGGTGATTTTGTTTGCGCGTAATTATGAATCACGCGCACAGGTTCAGGCCTTGATTGCTGAAATCCGACAAGTGCGAGACGAGTTGTTGATTGCGGTGGACCACGAGGGTGGTCGCGTGCAGCGTTTTCGCACAGGCTTTACCCATTTGCCGGCGATGGCGACTTTGGGTAAGGTTTATGATCAAGATCCGACCTTGGCCAAACAACAGGCTCTAGCCTGCGGTGTGGTGCTGGCTTATGAGTTGCTGGAGATTGGCGTGGACTTCTCTTTTGCACCGGTGCTAGATTTGGATTATGAGCACTCTAGTGTGATTGGTGATCGTGCCTTTCATGCTCATGCGTCTGTGGTGGTTGAATTGGCCGGCGCCTTGGTTGAAGGCATGCACTTAGCAGGTATGAAGTCCGTGGGAAAGCATTTTCCAGGACATGGCTTTGTGAAGCCAGATTCACATCTAGAATTGCCTATTGACACCCGCAGTCTTGAGCAAATGGCGCCGGATATGACCGCCTTTGAGCTAATGATTAATCAAGGGCTAGATGCAGTGATGCCGGCGCATGTAATCTATC
>CAZMJI010000043.1:0-8419 GCA_964566765.1 uncultured Piscirickettsiaceae bacterium | reverse complement strand
GGGTAATCGCGATTGTAGCAGCGGGTGGTCTAGCGGCAGCGCTATCAACCGCGGCAGGTCTACTGCTAGCGATTGCATCAGCGATCTCTCACGATCTACTGAAGGGTGTATGGCATCCTGAAATCACTGAGAAACAAGAGTTACTATACAGTCGACTGTCCATGGCGGGTGCAATTGCGCTAGCCGGTTACTTCGGCTTCAATCCTCCTGACTTTGCGGCGGGTACGGTAGCACTAGCCTTCGGTCTAGCAGCTTCTAGTATCTTCCCAGCCATCATGATGGGTGTCTTCTCTAAGAAGATGAATAAGGAAGGTGCGATTGCAGGTATGATCGCTGGTATCGGTGTAACACTAATCTACGTGTTCTACCACAAAGGTATCATGTTCATGAAAGAGACTATCTTCTGGGATATCTCTCCGAACTGGTTCCTAGGTATCGAGCCAAACGCATTCGGTGCGATTGGTGCGGCGGTTAACTTCGCGGTAGCGTTCTTCGTAATGAAGCGTACAGCGGCAGTACCTGCTGAAGTAGAAGCAATGGTTGAGAACATTCGAGTTCCAGCTGCTAAGTAATTCTACTTAGGTTAAAACCTTAAAACACCCGGCTCCTGCCGGGTGTTTTTTTATTTAAAATACGAGATTATGAGCTTTTTTAAAAATAAACATGTTATTGCCTCACTGATCATCGCGCCTATCTTGGCCTTGATTAGTTTCTTTGCAGTGGACTATTATGTGTCTGAGCGACCGCATCAGGCCGTTGAGGGACAGACCTACTCATTGGTAGCCAAATCAAACTGTCGTTGGGCCAGTGGTCATTGTAAGTTGGAAAACAGCGATTTTAAATTGCACTTACAAGGGGTAACCCATACCTATGGCAATAATCAAATTTTGCTAGATTCTAATACCGCACTGCAAGGTGTGAGTTATGCTGTGGTGCCGGCTTCGGGTGTGTCTTCACAACCAGTGGCTATGCGTAATACGGACAACACTCAGCAAAATTGGCGTTCGCAAAATGTTAACATTAATCAGACGGATTACCTGCAGCTGGTGATTCGCTCAAATGGTATCCAGTTCTTTGCTGAAGTGCCATTGGTGTTTATCTTTAAGGAAGAAGTGTATAAATAATGGAAATTGAACATCTTGAGGTTAGGGATTTTCTGCACAATACCCTGCCTCTAGAGGCACTTGACGAAACCCAACTAAACCAGCTGGTTGAGTTGGTGGATGTGGGTTATCGTCAACGCGGCCATGTTCTAACCCTAAAGTCCGAATTTATCTATGTGATCCGCAAGGGCGCGATTCAAATTGAGGACGAAAACGAAAAGCTACACACACTACTGGGCGAGAAAGATTGGTTTGGCTATGATGCCCAACTGAATATTTTTCAGCACAGCTGTCATGAGGACACGCTGTACTACCGCATTCAAAAGCAAGCTTTTTTTGATTTGGTCGGCGAGATGCCGGCAGTCAGCAGTTACTTTTTCTCCCAACAAGGCGGTGTGGGCAGAAGTCTAGGCTCTGACAATACCTCGCACATGCTGAATGATTCCGTGTTGGAGATGACGCGTGCCAACCATCCTTACTTGGTTGAAGCTTCCACACCGATTCAAGAGGTGGCCCAACTGATGGGTGACAAGCATGTCACTTCGGTGATGATTGTAGAGCAGGGTAAGCTGTGCGGCATTGTTACCGATCGCGCCTTCTGTACCAAAGTGGTGGCCGATGAGATGGATGCTCGTGCACCGATTAGCGAGATTATGAGTGCCAATCCGGTGACCATCGAGCACTACAAAAGTGGCGTTGAAGCGATGCTATTGATGGCCTCCAAGCGCATTCGACACCTGCCAATTATGCGCAATCGTCAGGTCGCTGGTGTGATCACAGCAGCAGATCTGTTAAGAAAGCAAAGCCACAACGTGGTGTTCTTAATTAATGAGATTCAATGCTCCAGCTCCATTGATCAGCTGACAAAAATCTCCTCGCAGATTCCAATGCTCTTGGTTAGAGATGTGGAAGCCAACATGGATGAGCATGATATTGCCTACTCAATCAGTGCCATTGGTCGAGCGATTAACCAGCAACTATTGAAGATGGCCGAGGCTAAACTGGGTGAACCACCGATTAGTTACGCCTGGGTAGTGGCAGGCTCACTGGCTCGAGGCGAGCAGATTCTGCATTCAGACCAGGACAATCTACTGATACTCTCCGATGAGTACAATCCATCCAAGCACGGCGATTACTTTGCCGATTTGGCCAAATTTGTCAGTGATGGTTTGAACGAGTGTGGCTATGTGTATTGTCCAGGTGATGTGATGGCAACCAACAACAAGTGGCGTCAACCGCTGTCGACTTGGCGTCAATATTTCCACGATTGGATTGAAAAACCAGATCCGAAGGCACTCATGCACTCCAGCATCTTTTTTGACATGAAGTGTATCTATGGTGACTCCATCATGTTTAAAGACCTGATGTCAGAGGTGCGAGAAAAAGCCGCCAAGAATTCAATTTTCTTAGCGCACATGGCTTCTAATGCGGAGCACTATCGACCACCACTGGGCTTCTTTAGGCACTTTATCCTAGAAGAGCATGGTCCAAACGACAAAGCGTTGAATATGAAAAAACGTGGTGTGGTGCCGGTGATTGACTGTACCCGAGTGTATGCGCTGTCTAAAGGTATTTCAGCAGTGAACACCGTGGATCGCCTGCACCTATTGTCAGAAACAGGCGGTTTAAGTGAAGTTGGTGCACAGGATTTGCTAGAGGCGTATCAGTTTATTAATGCTTTGCGCATTCGACATCAGGCTCTGCAGATTAAACGCGAGCAAGTGGCGGACAACTATATGTTGCCAAGTGAGATTTCCTCATTAGATAAAAAGCATCTGAAAGATGCGTTTGAGATTATCTCTAAGATGCAAAATGCCATGAGCTCTCAGTATCAAACCTCGATTCTTTCATGAAAAACCTCATTCGCTACCAACTCTTAGAAAGAAAGCGGATTCAACTTACCAAGCGTCAAGACTTGCCAGTAGTGGTTCAGGACTATCTGTCCGAGCCTGTGATCAAACCCAATACCTGTTTGGATGATATTGAGTTTTTGGTACTGGATTTTGAAACCACCGGTTTGGATGTTGATGCCGATCGCATTGTCAGTCTGGGTTATACCATTATCAAAGACTTGCATATTGCCTTGCCTCAAAGCTCTCATCTGATTGTTAATCCCAAGCAAGCGATGAACGAACAAAGTGTCACCATCCATGAGCTGACTGATGACGAAGTGCAGCAAGGGGTGAGTGTCTCGGTGATGATGGCGCATTTATTGCCACTGATGAAGGGTCGAGTCCTGGTGGCACATTTTGATCGCATTGAGCGTTGTTTTATCAACAAAGCCGCCTCACAACTCTACAACATCGAAACCCTGCCGTTTCAAATGGTGGATACACTGAAAATTGAGGCCAAAAAACAGCAGCGCACCGAAGGTCGTTTAGATGCCAATAGCCTCAGATTGTTTAATTTAATTTCACAATATAATTTACCGCGATATAAGGCTCATCATGCCCTGCAAGACGCAATCTCAACGGCAGAGCTACTTCTAGCGCAAATCGCCCATAAAGGACGGAAAAATTGTAGTAAATTGAGCGAGTTGCTGTAGCGAAATATTTTTCTTGAAAAATATTTTTTTTGGTATGATGCTAATTTTATTTTTTCAATTTTTGGGGTGAAATCAAAATGTATCCGGTAGCTAAATCAGATAGAACACCATTGTGTGACGAGCAAACTTATCAGGCCATGTACTCAGAGTCGATCAATAACTCTGATGTATTTTGGGCTCAGCAAGCCAAAGCGTTTTTGACTTGGGATAAGGACTGGGATCAAGTGAGTAATGTTGATTACACCAAAGGTTTGATCGAGTGGTTTAAAGGTGGCGAACTTAACGTTGCTTATAACTGTATTGACAGACACCTGCCAGAGCGCGCTAATCAAACGGCGATTATTTGGGAAGGTGATGATCCAAACACCAGCAAGAATGTGACTTACCAAGAGCTGCACGATGAAGTAGCCAAGCTTGCCAATGGTTTGAAAAAGCTAGGCGTTGGTAAAGGTGATCGTGTTTGTATCTATATGCCAATGGTACTGGAAGCAGCTTATGCCATGCTCGCTTGTGCGCGCCTAGGTGCGATTCACTCAGTGGTATTTGGTGGCTTCTCACCAGAGGCGCTAAAAGACCGCGTACTAGACTCTGAGTGTAAAGTGGTGATCACTGCAGACGAAGGTGTTCGTGGCGGCAAATCAGTACCACTAAAGGCCAACGTTGATAAGGCTCTAGATGGCTGCGATTGCGTACAAAGCGTGCTAGTGGTACAGCGCACGGGTGGTGATATTGCTTGGACCGATCGTGATGTTTGGTATCACGAACTAACCGCAGACATGCCAGCAACTTGCGAGATTGAAAGCTTTGACGCGGAAAACCCACTATTTATTCTATACACCTCAGGTTCAACCGGTAAGCCTAAGGGTGTGTTGCACACCTCAGGTGGTTACCTATTGTATGCGGCGATGACGCATAAGTACACTTTCGATTATCAAGAGGGTGATGTTTATTGGTGTACAGCCGACGTAGGCTGGGTAACGGGCCACTCTTATATTGTTTATGGTCCACTGGCCAATGGTGCAACCACATTGATGTTTGAAGGTGTGCCAACTTATCCAGACGCTTCACGCTTCTGGCAAGTGATTGATAAGCACCAGGTGAATACTTTTTATACCGCACCAACGGCGATTCGTGCACTGATGGGTGCTGGCGATGAGTTTGTTGACTCAACTTCACGTTCAAGCCTAAGAATTCTAGGTACGGTAGGTGAGCCAATTAACCCAGAAGCCTGGGAATGGTACTACCATAAGATTGGTGGTGCACGCTGCCCAATCGTTGATACTTGGTGGCAGACAGAAACCGGTGGTCACATGATTACACCAATGCCATACGCTACCGCATTGAAGCCAGGTTCTGCTTCAACCCCATTCTTTGGTGTTGAGCCACAAGTGGTGAATGAGCAGGGCGAGATCCTAGAAGGTGAAGCTGAAGGTATCTTGGTAATGGCGCGTTCATGGCCAGGTCAGATGCGTACGCTTTACAACAACCACGAGCGCTTTATGGAAGCCTACTTCTCAACTTTCCCAGGCAAGTACTTTGCCGGTGATGGCGTCAGACGCGACGGCGATGGTTACTACTGGATTACCGGTCGTGTGGATGATGTACTTAACATCTCAGGCCACCGTCTAGGTACCGCTGAAATTGAGTCGGCACTGGTACTACACGAGAGTGTTTCTGAATCAGCAGTGGTAGGTTATCCGCATGACATTAAGGGTCAGGGCATCTATGCTTATGTGTCACTGATGCAAGGCGTTGAGCCAACCGATGAACTAAAGACCGATTTGGTTAAACTGGTTCGTGCAGAGATTGGCCCAATTGCCACGGTTGATAAGATTCAGTTTGCCCCAGGCTTGCCGAAGACACGTTCAGGTAAGATCATGCGTCGTATTCTAAGAAAGATTGCAGAGAACGACTATGACAACCTAGGTGATACCTCAACTCTGGCAGAGCCAGAAGTGGTTAACGACCTGATCAACAACCGCGTTGAGTAAGTAAACTTATTGAGCAGCTTTTTCCTTAAGCTGCTCAATACTCTCTTTAATTCCACCTTTAATCTTATCTTCAAGACTCACCACGCATTGTTGGTGATAGGCTTGTTGCATAGCCTCGTCAAGCGAAACCACTTGGCCAAATACTTGTTTTTCTAGCGACAAAATACCTTCAATATTTTGACAATAGTTATCAATCTCTTCAATCGCATAAGCCGCTAGCGTAGCTGCGCCTACCACCGGTACAATGAGACCACTCATGGCAATACCCGTTGAGGTTTCTTTTAAGTCTGTAATACGCGCCAGGGTTTTGTTAGTCTGCTCAGTGTGTTGCGCTTTAAACAACTCTTGTAAGAGTGCTACTTTTTCATCCGAGAGTTTGAGTTGTGCTTGCGCTGACTCTAAAGAGCCTTTAAGCACTTTAACTTCGTCTCTGGCATCTGCCGCTTGTTGGATTTCATGCGTCAGTACCGATGAGGTATTGTTGGTTTGACGCAGTTGCTGCTGGGCCTGGTGCAGCTGCTCTCTGGCTTCAATTAACTGTTGACTTAAACGCTCTAAGGCGGGTAGATCCGCTGCTGCATTGTCTGAGTCGGTTGAAATTACACCATTTAGTGTGCTTAGTTTGCTGTTGTACTCTTGGGTAATTTGCGTGATTTCTTGGCTTAGGTCTGCTACCTTGTTGCTATAGAAGCTATAGGTGAAAAATAGCGCAACGGTTAGCGCAATGGCAGCAAAGAGTGATTTGTTGTTCATGGTAGTGCGAAGCAGTAACGTGTTAATAATAGTCTAGCTATTATACACGATTTTGTTTATATATAAGAATATTATAATATTTTAATATATAAACAAAGTTAGGTTATTTCAACCACTTAGCAGCTTGCTTGGCGTAATAGGTTAGTACCGCGTCAGCACCAGCGCGCTTAAACGATAACAGCGTTTCCAGCACCACAGCCTGCTCATTAATCCAGTTATTTTGACTGGCAGCCTTGAGCATCGCGTATTCACCACTGACGTGATAAGCGAAGGTTGGCATGCCAAAGTTTTGTTTAATGCGATAAACAATATCTAAGTAAGGTAGACCGGGTTTAATCATCACCATGTCAGCGCCTTCATCGATGTCCATGGCTACTTCACGCAGGGCTTCGTCCGAGTTGGCCGGATCCATTTGATAGGTTTCTTTGCTAGAGCTACCTAGATTGGCGGCAGAACCCACCGCATCACGGAATGGGCCGTAGTAGCTGGAGGCATATTTGGCCGAGTAGGCTAGGATGTTGGTGTAGATAAAGTCGTTTTCTTCTAGCGCCTCGCGAATCGCACCAATGCGCCCATCCATCATATCTGATGGGGCCACAATGTCTGCACCCGCCTGTGCATGCGACAGCGCTTGCTTGACCAATACCTCAACGGTTTCATCGTTGAGTACATAACCCGACTCATCAATCAACCCGTCTTGACCATGCGTGGTAAAAGGATCCAGCGCCACATCGGTAATCACCGCCAATTCTGGCTGGCTTTCTTTGAGTGCGCGTACCGCACGTTGTGCCAAACCTTCAGGATTGAAAGCTTCGGCCGCGTCTAGGGATTTTTTGGCTTCCGGCACCACTGGGAATAGTGCCACCGCCCTAATGCCTAAGTCAACCAGTTCTTTAGCCTCTAGGATCAGTTGGTCAACACTCAAGCGCTCGATATCTGGCATCGAGTCAATCGACTGACGTTGGTTCTCACCTTCGATCACAAAGATCGGAAAGATCAGATCATCCGTCGTCAAGGTGTTTTCACGCATTAATTCACGGGTATGTGCGTGTTTTCTCATACGGCGTGGTCTATGGGTTAAAATTGGCATCTTATTGATCCATTATTCACTTGAACAAAATTATACAACAATGAGTCAGACAAGCGAAACCTTAAAAAACCTCTCTAGCGTTGATCAAGCCTTTATCCAGCCACTACCCAATTCTCGAAAAATCTATGTTGAGGGTTCAAGAGCGGATATTCAAGTGCCAATGCGTGAGATTTCACTGACTGATACCATTGGTGAATTGGCTGAGAAAAATGACCCGGTGCATGTGTATGATACTTCGGGTGTGTATACCGATCCAAAGGCTAATATTGACCTAAGATCAGGTCTGGACAATGTTCGAGAGAATTGGATTAACGAGCGAGCTGATACCGAAGAATTGAGTCAGCACAGTTCTAATTTTGCCAATCAGCGTCTGAATAATGACGAATTAGATCATCTGCGTTTTGAACACTTAAAACAGCCGCGTCGCGCCAAAACCGGCAAAAACGTGACGCAAATGCATTATGCCCGTCAAGGTATTATCACCCCAGAGATGGAATACATTGCCATTCGCGAGAACTGCAAGTGGCAGGAATACAAAGACCAAATTGGTCAGCAGCCAGGCGATAGTTTCGGTGCCAACATTCCCGACGTCATTACCCCAGAATTTGTGCGCGATGAAGTGGCGCGTGGTCGTGCGGTGATTCCAGCCAACATCAACCACCCAGAAACCGAACCGATGATTATTGGTCGTAACTTTATGGTGAAGATCAATGGCAACATTGGTAACTCGGCCCTAGGCTCTAGTATTGAGGAGGAAGTGGATAAAATGATTTGGGGTATTCGCTGGGGCGCGGATACGATCATGGATTTGTCTACCGGTAAAAATATTCATGAAACGCGCGAGTGGATTATTCGTAACTCGCCAGTACCGATTGGCACCGTGCCAATCTATCAAGCCTTAGAGAAGGTTGGTGGTATTGCCGAAGATCTGACTTGG
>CAZMJI010000042.1:0-8701 GCA_964566765.1 uncultured Piscirickettsiaceae bacterium | reverse complement strand
GTTTCTTTACCATTAGCTTTCTTGTAACGATATACCCAAGTTTTAGAGGTTTGACTAACAATGAAATACAAGTTACCGCCATCTCCTAACTTATTAGGCTTCCCATTAGGCTTTGGTTTGGCGTTCTTAACTTGAGTAGCGGTGAGCTTCATGAGTACAAATCCTTGATGTATTTTTACCCACTATTTTACCCACTTTATGGGTAAGATTTATTAAGATAGTGTAAGACAATAGGAAACAACAACAATGCTAAAAGTACTTGTATACAAAGGTATTTAACATGTTGTGAATCTTTGTGATTTATTAATATGGTGGAGAGAGAGGGATTTGAACCCTCGATACGCTACAAACGTATACAGACGTTCCAGGTCTGCGCATTCAGCCACTCTGCCATCTCTCCAAAAAGGTTTAACTGATTTTCATCCCCGGTTTGGCACCTGAGTCTGGGGATAAAATGTGTAAGGATTTGCCATCACCGGCAGCTAGCACCATGCCTTCTGAGATGCCAAATTTCATCTTTCTTGGGGCCAGGTTAGCCACCATCACGGTTAGGCGTCCTTCTAGGTCTTCTGCCTGGTAATGTGCCTTAATGCCAGCAAACACATTGCGTGTGCTGTCTTCGCCAACATCTAGGGTTAGTTGTAGGAGCTTGTCTGCGCCTTCCACATTATTGGCTTTAACAATCTTAGCTACTCTTAACTCAATCTTAGCAAAATCATCAATACTAATCATATTGGTCTCTTCCTTGGTTTCTTGTTTGGCTGGCGCCTGCGCAATGGCTTCTTTTGAAGCTTCGATCACACTAGCAATCTGCTCATCTTCGATACGCGCCATCAGCGGCTTAAACTTGTTAATTTGGTGCTTGGTAAGCGGGTGCTTAAGATCATCCCAATTTAGTGTCTCCACATTTAAAAACGCCTGAGCTTTATCCGCCATTACCGGCAGTACGGGCTTTAAGTAAGTTACTAAGACTCTAAACAAGTTAATCGCTAGCGAGGCCACATCATGCACCTTGGCTTCCATACCCTCTTCTTTGATCAACTGCCAAGGCTTGTGCTCATCAATATACTGATTGGCGCGATCCGCCAGCTTCATGATCTCACGCATGGCTTGATTAAAGTTACGCGCCTCATACAACTGCGCAATCTCGTCTCCCTTAGCCACAAACTCGTTATACAACTCTGGCTCAATCGCATAGGCTGACAAAGTTTTATCAAACTTCTTCACCACAAAGCCCGCGCTGCGCGAAGCAATATTAACTACCTTACCCACCAAGTCTGAATTCACGCGTTGCTTAAAGTCTTCCAGGTTTAGATCAATATCATCAATCTTGTGCGACAACTTGTAGGCATAGTAATAACGCAGGTACTCTGGATTTAGGTGATCCAGGTAAGTGCGCGCCTGAATAAAGGTACCACGAGACTTACTCATCTTTTGACCATTAACGGTTAAGAAGCCGTGCGAGAAAACCGCATTTGGGGTGCGATAGTTTGAACCCATCAGCATCGCTGGCCAAAATAGCGCGTGGAAGTACACAATGTCTTTACCGATAAAGTGATATAACTCGGTTTTTGAATCTTTATTAAAGTACTCGTCAAAATCTAGACCGGTCTCATTGCACAGCTTTTTAAAGCTGGCCATATAACCAATCGGTGCATCTAACCAAACATAAAAATACTTATTCTCAACCCCTGGAATCTGAAAACCAAAATATGGCGCATCACGCGAGATATCCCATTGCTGCAGACCTTGTTCAAACCATTCAGCCAACTTGTTGGAGATCTCCTCTTGCAGGTGGCCCGCGGCGGTCCATTCTTTAAGTTGTGTCTCAAACTGCGGCAGGTCAAAGAAGTAATGCTCTGAGTCTTTGGTAATTGGCTCAGCGCCTGAGATGGCCGATTTGGCATTTTTTAATTCGGTTGGCGAATAGGTGGCACCGCAAGCTTCACAGTTATCACCGTATTGATCCTGTGCACCACACTTAGGACAATCGCCCTTGATAAAACGATCCGGCAGAAACATTTGCTCTTTGGGATCAAAGGCCTGTGAGATAGTGCGAGTTTTAATATAACCAGCAGCATTTAGCTTGTTGTAAATATCGGCTGAGATCTCACGATTTTCGTCACTATGGGTGGAATGGTACTGGCTAAAGCCAATGGCAAAGTCTTGAAAATCTGCCTGATGGCGCTTACTCACCTCAGCAATCAACTGCTCTGGCTTAATACCCAACTCATTGGCCTTAAGCATAATCGGCGTACCATGCGCATCATCCGCGCATACATAATGACACTCATGGCCCATCATTTGCTGGAAACGTACCCAAATATCGGTTTGAATATATTCCAACAAATGCCCTAGGTGAATCTCACCATTGGCATAAGGCAGAGCTGAAGTTACTAAGATTTTGCGCTGAGTCATAGGTGTCAATGTAAATAAGCCTAGTAATATTAAGGATGGCTTATATGGTTATACGATAAAATAGCGTATTTTACTTAATTGGAGCGGGCTTTATGGCAGATTTGACGCTAGATAACATTAAAGAAATCCTATCAAGTGTGGTTGATGTTCATACTGAGCAGGATATTGTTTCTTCAAATGCTGTGGATGGCATTAACATTGACGGCGACTCAGTTGAAGTGACTGTGGTATTAAACTACCCAGCCAAGAGCTATCATCCGATTCTATCAGCGGCAATTACCGATGCCCTAAGTGCCGCAGGCGTTAACAACGCAACGGTTAATATCGAGACCAAGATTGCTAAATACTCAACTCAGAAAGGTGTTGAAGCGCTACCTGAAGTTAAGAACATCATTGCCGTTGCCTCAGGCAAGGGTGGTGTGGGTAAATCAACCACCTCGGTAAACTTGGCCCTAGCCTTGCAGGCTGAAGGTGCGAAGGTTGCGCTACTGGACGCGGATATCTACGGTCCATCACAGCCAAGAATGCTGGGTGTAAGCTCACTTAAGCCAGATTCAAGCGGTGAAGGCAAATTACTGCCAATTCTAGGCCACGGCATGCAATCTATGTCGATCGGTTATTTGGTTGACGAAGAGTCGCCAATGATCTGGCGTGGTCCAATGATCACCCAAGCGCTAGAGCAAATGCTAAGAGACACGCTATGGCGTGGTGTGGATTATATGATCATCGACCTACCACCAGGCACCGGCGATACACAGCTAACCCTGTCGCAAAAGATTCCAGTTAGTGGTTCGGTCATTGTTACCACACCACAGGACATTGCCCTACTTGACGCCAAGAAAGGTCTGAAGATGTTCGAGAAGGTAAACATTCCAATTCTGGGTATTGTCGAGAATATGTCTCTACACATCTGCTCTAAATGTGGCCACGAAGAAGCCATCTTTGGCGTTGGCGGCGGTGAGGCTATGGCTAATGAAGCCGGTGCTAGCTTCCTAGGCGCCCTACCACTAGAGATGAACATTCGTACCGATGTGGACGAAGGCACACCAACCGTGGTCAAGGATCCGGAAGGCAGAACCGCGCAAATCTATAAAGAGATCGCGCGCAAGACTGCAGCCAAGTTGTCACTACAAGATAAAGAACTGGCGGCCTTCCCAAGTATCACCATCGAATAACCCACCACGCCCGGCCCTATGCCGGGCGTTTGGTTTAAAATACCTGTTTATATGGCAACCTATCTAGAAGAGTTTCAGTCACGCTTTATCGGTATTATGCAATGGGATGATTGCAAGGGCCTATTGGAAGTGCTGATTAACAATCCTGACAATTGGTATATCTACGATACCGACGAGAATCAACTGCCTAGTAACACAACCCCTGGTTCGCAGTTTGTTGAACAAATTCAGCATATTAAGCGTGTGCTGGATGCAGAGCACAAAGAGCGTTATTGCGGCATTGTCTACACCAATGATCTTAAGAATCCAAGCTTTGTGAAGATTTTTCACCCGAACAATCTGGGTAAAACCTGCGGTAGCAGTGAAAATCCACCGATTCCTAAATGGCTGATTTCCAAAACCCAGCCAGAGGATGTGATTGAAGAATTCGGCCCTAAAGAAGACCAAGGGTTTGTGTCTAAACTGTTAAAGCTTTAGTGATTTTCTGACACCTGGTTGATGGTGTATTTTGGAATCTCGATCACCAAGTCTTCATCAGAGACAACCGCCTGGCAAGACAGTCTTGAGTCTGGATCCAAACCCCAAGCTTTATCCAGCAAGTCATCTTCGGTCTCATCAGACTCTTCTAGCGAGTCAAAACCTTCACGAATATAAACATGGCAAGTGGTGCAAGCATTCGACATCTCGCAGGCATGTTCAATCTCCACATGATTATCCAGTAATGCTTGACAAACACTGGTACCTGTCTCGGCCTCAATAACCGTGCCCTCTGGGCATAATTCTGCGTGCGGCAATACAATAATTTGTGGCATAACCTACTCCCTCTTATTCCTTATCAAACTCATCAACCGTGTGACCTTGCATCACACTGGCAATGGTTTTATTCATTCGCATCTCGACAAACTTAGCGGCTACCGCCTCTAGATTGTCAATCTTAGCTTTAATTAGTTTTTCTTCATCCGCTCTAGCAACTGCTTCAAGTTCACTTCTGGCTGCCAAGATAGCCGCTAGCATGTCTTTATCTAGCATCTCTTGGTCTTTCTCCAAGGCTGAATCAATCGCTTCCAAAGTGCGATCCGCCTCTACCTGCATTTCATGCAGCTGGCGCGCTTCAATGTCTGCTTGCGCATTAACAATCGAATCCTTAAGCATACGCTCCATCTCATTGTCACTCAAGCCATAAGATGGTTTGACCGTGATATCAGCCTTAACGCCTGAAGTTTGCTCTGTGGCACTGACCGACAACAAACCGTCAGCATCCACCTGGAATTCCACGCGAATACGCGCATGACCCGCCACCATTGGCGGAATGCCTCTGAGTTCAAACTTAGCCAGTGAACGACAATCTGCCACCAGTTCGCGCTCACCCTGGAGTACATGAATGCCCATGGCAGTTTGTCCATCCTTAAAGGTGGTAAATTCTTGTGCTCTGGTAATTGGAATGGTGGTGTTGCGATGCACCACTTTTTCCACCAGGCTGCCCATGGTCTCCAGACCTAGCGATAGTGGCAACACGTCTAATAGTAGCATGTCGTCACCGGATTTGTTGCCGGCTAAGATATTGGCCTGAATCGCTGCACCTTTAGCCACCACCTCATCAGGGTTGATTGAGCACAGTACTTCGGCGGCAAATAAATCCCCCACCATCTCACGCACAATTGGCATACGGGTTGAGCCACCGACCATGATAATGTCTTTCACCTGATCAATCCCAACCTCAGCATCTCGTAGCGCACGCTTGGTTAACAGTAAAGTGCGCTTGACCAAAGGCTGGGCTAATTCATGAAACTTTTCTCGGGTGATGCGATACGGCGTTTCTACACAGTCAAACTCAGCATACTCTTGCTCGCTGAGTGTCTCTTTGGCAATACGTGCAAATTGTTTGATTTTTTGCATCTGCGTTGGGTTCAGTTCCTGGATGCCCAACTGCTCAATACAATCGTCGATAATGAGCTGGTCAAAGTCATCGCCACCCAGGGCAGAATCACCACCAGTAGAGAGCACCTTAAACACACCTTTGCTAAAGCTTAAGATGGAAATATCAAAAGTACCGCCGCCTAAGTCATAAACCGCATGAATCCCCTCTTCACCAGACTCTAGGCCATAAGCCACTGCGGCAGCCGTCGGCTCATTTAACAGTCTTAATACCTTAAGACCAGCCAGGGTGGCTGCATCCTTAGTTGCTTGGCGTTGCGCATCATTAAAATACGCCGGCACGGTAATCACTGCACCGCTTAGTTCACCGCCTAGCGAATCTTCCGCCCTTTGTCTAAGCGAGGCCAAAATACTCGAGGAAATCTCAACCGCAGACAAATCACCCATGGCGGTATGAAACAACACGTTATTAAGGTTCTCAACCAGCTGATACGGGCAGTTTTTAAACTCAATCGCCTCTTTGTAGCTCAGTCCCATAAAACGCTTGACTGAAACAATGGTGTTAGTCGGATCGGTCTTGGCATACGGACAAGCCTCACAACCCACGGTAAGCTTATTGTCTTTACCACAATGCACCACAGATGGCAAAATCGCCTGATCATTCTCATCGGTAAGCACCGTGCTTTTACCGCTTTGCACCGCAGCCACTAAAGAATTGGTAGTACCTAGGTCAATGCCCACGGCCAGTTTATGCTGATGTGGCGCTTGCGATTGTCCGGGTTCTGCGATTTGTAATAAAGCCATGACTATAAAAACTCATCCATTAGGGCTTTCGCCTGATGCTGAAGCTGGGTATAAAATTTCAATTCTCTAACCAAGTTTCTCACGCCGCCTAGATCTTTGGCTTGAAAGCCTTGGGAAATATGAGCAATATTATCCTTGATTTTGCCACCCACGGTTTCAATGAAATCATCCAATGCCAGCTCGTCTTGATTGACTTTGATGACTTCTAGTGATTCTCTAAGTTCAATTTGCGCCAGCAGAAAATCCATATCCATGTTGGTGTCGGTTTCATCAAAGGCATTAATGCCCTCTAACTCCAACAGATAACGCGCACGCTCTAACGGCGCTTTTAGGATGTTAAACGCGGTATTAATCAGCGAGGTGTTTTGTACCGCTGAAAGCTGTTCAGCTTCGCTTTTGTCGGCAAATCGATCTGGATGATATTGTGAGATGCTCGTTTGATAAGCGCTCTCTAGTGCTTGCGTATCAAGATCGAACTGCGGTACTAATGCAAATAACTCAAAATAATTTTGCATTGACCTCTATATTTGATAATTAAACGGTAAATGATTCACCGCAGCCACATTCAGCCTTGGCATTCGGATTGTTAAACTCGAAACCTTCATTAAGCCCTTGTTTAACAAAATCAACTTCAGTGCCATCTAAGTAAATCAGACTCTTAGCATCAACAATCACTTTCACTCCATGATCTTCAAACACCGCATCATCTTCATTCAAGCTATCCACAAACTCGATGTTGTAACCCAAGCCTGAGCAGCCGGTGGTTTGTACCGCCAAGCGAATACCAATACCTGAGCCACGGTTAGTCAAAAAATCACTAACGCGCTCCGCCGCAACAGGGGTGAGTGTGATGGCCATTATTGGTCAGATTTTTCCTTAATATCAGCAATCGCAGCCTTAATAGCGTCTTCAGCTAGAACCGAACAATGCACCTTCACCGGTGGTAGCGCCAACTCTTCTGCGATGTCAGAGTTTTTAATCTCTGCCGCTTCATCCAAGGTCTTGCCTTTAACCCATTCGGTTAGTAGTGAGCTTGAAGCAATGGCAGAACCACAGCCATAGGTTTTAAACTTGGCCTCTTCAATCACGCCATTGTCATCCACTTGGATTTGCAGACGCATCACATCACCACAAGCCGGTGCACCCACCATACCTGTACCCACATTTTTGGCATCTTTATCCAGAACACCAACATTACGAGGGTTTTCGTAATGGTCCATTACCTTGTCACCGTATGCCATAGTTTTCTCCTAAGTTAATACTGTTATTTTAATGTGCTGCCCACTGTACAGTCGACAAATCAATGCCCTCTTTGTACATATCCCATAATGGGGAAAGTTCTCTTAACTTTTCAACCTTAGAGCGCACCAATTCAATGGCCTGATCCACTTCTGCTTCGGTGGTATAACGACCAATGGTAAAACGAATTGACGAATGGGCCAACTCATCGCTCAAACCCAAAGCTCTTAATACGTAAGAAGGCTCTAGGGAAGCTGAGGTACAAGCTGAACCAGAAGACACCGCAATGTCACTAATGGCCATCATCAGTGATTCACCCTCGACATAGTTAAAACTGATGTTTAGGTTGCCCGGAATTCTTTGCTCTAGATCACCGTTTACCACCACTTCTTCCATGTCAGCAAAGCCAGCCAATAGTCGATCACGCAATGTACGAATACGTTTGTTTTCTTCAGCCATCTCAGCCTTGGCAATGGCAAAAGCCTCGCCCATACCAACGATTTGATGAGTCGCCAAGGTGCCTGAGCGCATACCACGCTCATGGCCACCGCCATGCATTTGTGCCTCTAGACGCACTCTTGGCTTACGACGCACATACAAGGCACCCATGCCTTTCGGGCCATAAATCTTATGCGCTGAAAAACTCATTAGGTCAACTGGCAGTTTAGACAAATCAATCTCCACCTTACCGGCAGATTGCGCGGCATCCACATGGAAAAATACTTTGTGTTCACGACAGATGTTGCCAATCGCTTCAATGTCTTGAATCACGCCAATCTCATTATTCACGTGCATGATTGACACCAGAATCGTGTCTTCACGGATCGCTGCTCTAAGTACGTCTAGGTCCAATAGACCGTTTGACATTGGGTCTAGATACGTCACTTCAAAGCCTTCACGTTCTAGCTGTCGACAAGTGTCTAAGACCGCTTTGTGTTCGGTCTTTAGGGTAATAATGTGTTTGCCTTTCTTATGATAAAAATGCGCAATACCTTTAATAGCCAGGTTGTCTGACTCAGTCGCACCTGAGGTCCAAACAATCTCTTTGGGATCAGCACCCACCAAATCAGCCACTTGTGATCTAGCCTTGGCTACCGCCTCATCCGCTTGCCAACCATAATAATGTGAACGTGAAGCTGGATTACCAAAATCACCTTCCATGGTTAGGTATTTCATCATTTCTTTGGCTA
>CAZMJI010000041.1:0-8725 GCA_964566765.1 uncultured Piscirickettsiaceae bacterium | reverse complement strand
GCCAACTCTTCAAAATACTCGTCTGGATGACCCATGCACAAAATATACTCAGGTGCACTTAAGCCTTGTTCGTCGAATTGCGCTTTAAGCTTGTGGTGCTCAAGCACCACATCGGCGCCCAATTGTTGGCACCAGGCTTTTGAGTCTTCTCTAGAGGCCGTGGCCACCACGCTTATACCGGTTAGTTGCTTGGCCAATTGAATCGCCATCGAGCCTACACCGCCAGCAGCGCCCACCAATAGTAAAGTTTTGTCTTTATCTTGCTTGGTGATTCTTAGACGCTCAAACAGCGACTCCCAGGCGGTAATACTGGTCAGTGGCAAGGCAGCGGCCTGGGCAAAATTCAAGGTTTTAGGCTTATGACCGACCAAGCGCTCATCCACCAGCTGATGCGTGGCATTAGCACCATCTCGAGTTAGGTCTCCTGCATAAAAAACCTCGTCACCCACCTCAAATAATGAGACTTGGCCACCTACGGCGACTACCACGCCGCTGGCGTCATAGCCTAGTACTTTGTCGTTATTCTCGGTCAGTGTGTGTTTAACTTTGGTATCAATGGGATTAACTGAAATCGCCTTGATTTCAATCAGTAGATCATGGTCTTGGGCGATAGGTGTCGGCTTTTCAACCTCGGTAAAACAACCCTGACGATAGAGGATAGCTTGCATCACTAGCCTCGAGTATTTCTCTCAATTCTAAAGATGACTAGCATCATCACCAGCATAATAAATACCGCTAGCGCTGCCATACTCATACCCAAGGCAATCATGCCATTGGCACGCTCTGATTTAAGGTTAGACATTTTTTGGATATTGTTTTGGGTTTGCTGATCCACCTGCTTGGCAAATTCCTTATCATGCCAGGAAAAAAAATCATCCACATTGATATCACTACCACCGACGGTAACCAAGGTTTTGGTGAGCTTGGCCAATGATTGAGCATAGGCCAATTGCAATTCTTCGACATACGGATTAGATTTGATCTTAACCAATACCTTCACGTTGGTCTCTAAACCCTCTTTATTAATACTGTCATCTGGTAACTGCTTAAGCTGATTGATGATTTGCGAGACTGCCAAATCAAATTCTTGGGTAAAGGTATCTTGTGTTTGAATTGGCGCAGCCACTTCAGTCGTGGCTTGCTCGGTGGCAGCTTCAGCAGCGCTGATTGGGTTTTGATAATCCGCATAGTTAATCACTGGTGTGTCGATGCGATCACTGGCTTGCAGGCTGAGCTTTTCATAAGCTACAAAGCCTAAAAACGCGGTGGCTGCAAAGGTGGCAATGGCAAACAACAAACCCAGGCGTTGTACCAAGGCAAAAAAACTTCTCTCTAAAAAACCCAACATGTTTTATCCTTTTAAAATCTCTTTGGCACCCATGGCCAACAACTTATCTGCCAGCTCAGTACCCAGCGCCTGCGCCTCGCTGCGATGACCGCTAATACTATGCTTGAGCATCTGCGCTGTACCCACATTGCCCACCATACCGGTTAAGCTAAGTTGATCGCCTGCCAACGTGGCAAAACCGGCAATCGGTACCGAACAACCCCCTTCTAAGCGGGTATTCATGGCACGCTCAGCGCTGACGCAGGTGCTGGTGTCTTCATCAATCAAAGGCTTAATTAAATCCAGAACTGCCTGGTCATTTTCACGAATCTCAATACCGACTGCACCCTGGCCTACTGCTGGAATCGACCAATCTTGCGGAATTTGTTGTTTGATACGATTTTCAAAACCCAGACGAATCAAGCCGGCGCAAGCCAGAATAATGGCGTCGAATTCACCATCATCGAGCTTCTGCAGGCGCGTATTTACATTGCCGCGCAGATCTAAGATCTCTAGATCAGGACGACGCGCTTTTAATTGCACAATGCGGCGTTGCGAACAAGTACCCACTCTGGCATGTTGAGGCAGTTCATCAATGCTATCAAAGTGGTTTGACACAAAGGCATCAAAAGGATTCTCACGCTTAAGCACAGCACCCAACTCGAAACCTGGTGGAATTTCATACGGCACATCTTTCATAGAATGCACCGCAATATCCGCTTTGCCTTCCATCATGCCCACTTCTAACTCTTTGATAAACAGACCTTTTCCACCGATTTTCGAGAGTGGCGAGTTAAGAATTTGATCGCCTTTGGTGGTCATCTTCACCAGGGTAACCAGCAGATCACTATGGAGTGCTTCTAATCTGGCTTTCACATGCTCCGCCTGCCACAGGGCAAGTGGTGATTGTCGAGTTGCAATTTTCAGGGTTTTACTCATGTTTTTACAGACTTTATATTAAAATAAGGCCGATGTTCCGATTTTATCTATTGATTTTGGTATTTTTGTCCAATACTGCCTGGGCTGAAGGTCACACTTTGCCGCCTGCGAAAAACTTTTTTCTAGATTCGCAACAAGTATGGAAGAAAAAAATTCCTATTTTAATAATGTTTTCCATTCCAGATTGTGGATTCTGCCAAAAAATCAAGGAAGATGTGATTGGCCCGATGGCTGAATTAGAGGAATACAAAGACAAGATTATTATTCGTCATATCAATGCCAATAGCTTTGACGAAATTAACAACTTTTACAACGAAGAAGTCTCGCATAACGAATTTGCTTTTAAATATGCGGTTAACTTTTTCCCCACGGTATTGTTGGTCGATAACTACGGCGCAACGCTGGACAAAGTCCTAGGTGTAACCAACGAAGATTATTACTGGACTGATCTGGATCAGGTGATTGATGAGTCCACTGAAAAACTAAGAAAACAACTAAACGCAACCTTATGAGTACAACACAAACCAACCAATCTTGGGGTGGACGCTTTAACGAGCCAACCGATGAATTCGTTAAAATCTTTGGCGCCTCGGTGTTCTTTGACAAGATCTTAGCACCCTTTGACATTCAAGGCTCGATCGCCCATGCCACCATGCTGCAAGAGGTTGGGATTTTAAGCGCAGAAGAAAAAACCCAAATCATCCAGGGCTTAGAGCAAGTCCTAGGTGAGATTGAGGCGGGTGAATTTGATTGGTCAGTAGACCTAGAAGATGTGCACATGAATGTGGAGTCACGCCTCACTCAATTGATTGGTGATGCTGGCAAAAAACTGCATACGGGTCGTTCACGTAATGACCAAGTGGCAACCGATATTCGCCTATATTTACGCGCCCAGGTTGATGCCATTCTTGGTGAGGTGGCGCGCTTACAACATGCACTACTAGACTTGGCCGAACAAGAAGCGGCAACCATTCTGCCGGGCTTTACTCACTTGCAGGCTGCACAACCGGTGAGTTTTGGTCATCACCTGATGGCTTATTTTGAAATGCTTAGTCGCGATAAGGAGCGTCTGATTGATTGTCGTAAGCGTATTAACAGCATGCCACTGGGCTCAGCCGCTTTGGCAGGCACCACCTATCCGATCAATCGCGAACGCACAGCAGAATTACTGGGTTTCGAGCGCATTTGCAGTAACTCACTAGATGGCGTGAGTGATCGTGATTTTGCCATTGAATTCTTATCCGCAGCCAGTCTGATTATGATGCACCTATCGCGCTTCTCAGAGGAGCTTATTCTTTGGTCATCAGCACAATTTGATTTTATCGAGCTGCCAGACAGCTTCTGTACAGGCTCTTCCATTATGCCGCAAAAGAAAAATCCAGATGTTCCTGAGCTGGTACGTGGCAAGACCGGTCGTGTGTATGGTGCGCTAACCTCACTACTGACACTAATGAAGTCACAACCCTTGGCCTATAACAAAGACAACCAAGAAGACAAAGAGCCTTTGTTTGACACAGTCGACACACTGATGGCCTCACTTCGAGTGTTTGCTGACATGGTACCTACCATTAAAGCCAAACGCGACAACATGTATGAGTCTTGCAAAAAAGGTTACACCACCGCCACTGACCTAGCCGATTATCTGGTGAAAAAAGGCTTGCCATTTAGGGATGCACACGAAGTGGTGGGTAAATCGGTGGCTTATGGTCTGGAACACCAAAAAGACCTGGCCGAACTAAGCCTAGAAGAGCTACAAGCGTTCGATAATCGCATCGAGGCTGATGTGTTTGACATCTTATCTCTAGAAGGTTCGCTAAATGCTAGAAATCACCTAGGTGGTACCGCTGAAGCACAAGTTAGACAAGCAGTACAAACCGCCAGAGACGCGCTGAACTAATGCGCGTTATTTTTGCCGGCACGCCTGAGTTTTCTGTTGGCATCCTAAAAGCATTAATCAATGCCGGACATGAGATTGTTGGTGTTTACTGCCAACCCGATCGCCCCAAAGGTCGCGGTCGTGTGCTTAGCGCCTGCCCAGTTAAAGAAGCAGCACTGGCGAACAACTTGCCAGTCTATCAACCTTTGAGCCTTAAAGACGAGGCTGAACAAGCACAAATCCAGCAGCTTAATGCCGAGGTGATGGTGGTGGTGGCTTATGGACAGATCTTGCCTAAGGCTGTACTGGAGACACCCACTCACGGCTGTTTAAATATTCACGCCTCGCTGCTACCACGCTGGCGTGGTGCAGCCCCCATTCAACGCGCCATCTTGGCGGGTGACCAAACCACAGGGGTGGGCATTATGCAAATGGACGAAGGCCTGGACACTGGTGATGTACTGCTGGAGAAGACTTGCCCCATTGAAGCGTATGACACCGCGCAAAGCTTGCACGATAAATTGGCCGAGCTGGGTGCGACTGCCATTGTCGAAGCCCTAGAGAATCTAGCTCAACTAGCCCCGGTCAAACAGGATGAGTCTGGTGTCACCTATGCGCAAAAACTAAAAAAAGAAGAAGCATGGATTAATTGGCAGCAGTCTGCCACTCAGATCAATCAACAAATTCGTGCTTTTAACCCTTATCCGATTGCGCAAACCCATGCCAGTGGTGACAAGTTTGAACAAAAGGTCTTGCGTATTCTTGAAGCTAGCGTATTAGAAACCACTTACGACCAAATTCCTGGTACAGTAGTCGAATGCAACAAGAAAACCTGTATTGTTGCCACCCAAGATGGTGCACTGCAACTAGAACGGGTGCAGTTGGCTGGCAAAAAAGCGCTTGATATTAAGGATTTCTTAAACGCCTACCAACTGAGTAAACTGGAATAACCATGAAACTTAGACGCTCGCTCAATCTACCCTTGCTAACCTTATACGGCTTGGGTAATATTTTGGGTGCGGGTATCTATGTACTCATTGGTAAAGTCTCAGCCTCTGCCGGTCTATTTACCCCGCTATCTTTCCTTATTGCTTCAATCTTAGTCGCCACCACCGCCTTTACTTATAGTGAACTCTCAGCGCGCTATCCGCGCAGTGCCGGTGAGGCGCTCTATTTATTTAAAGCCTTTGGGGTCAAATCCCTATCGCTGCTGATTGGTCTGCTGATTATTGCCACCGGCGTTCTGTCGTCAGCCGCGATTGCCAATGGCTTTGTGGGCTACTTCTCGGTTTTCTTTAACTGGAACGAAACCGCAGTTATTGTCGGACTACTGGCGCTATTGGGCTTGCTGGCCGCTTGGGGTATTAAGCAATCGGTACAAGCTGCCGCCCTACTGACCCTAATTGAAATCTTAGGTCTGTTGGTCATTATCTGGGTAGGCCAAGACCACCTGGGGGATTTGGATGTGTTAGCCTATGCCGAGCAAGCCATGCAGGCAGAAGGGGTGATCTGGATTGGTATTCTCTCAGGTGCTTTCTTGGCCTTCTACGCCTTTATTGGTTTTGAAGACATGGTGAATGTGGCTGAAGAAGTGATTGAACCCACCAAAACCATGCCTCGGGCCATCATTCTCTCGCTGATTGTTTCCACTGTGATCTACGTCTTGGTGGCCTTGGTTTCTATTCTGGCCGTCAGTCCAACCAACTTAGCCGGCAGTGCTGCGCCGTTGGCACTGATCTATGAGCAAATCACCGGTCTGTCACCAACCTTGGTATCACTGATTGGTATGCTGGCGGTAGTGAATGGCGCACTGATTCAAATTATTATGGCCTCACGTGTGGTATTTGGTATGAGTCAACAAGGCTGGTTGCCAGGTGCTCTGGCCAGAATTAATGCCAAAACCCGTACACCCATTGCCGCCACGGCACTCATCACCCTAATCATTCTTATCTTGGCCTTATGGTTACCAATGGTCAAATTGGCTGAGCTAACCAGTCTGTTGATTCTGATTATCTTCTCACTGATGCATCTATCACTGATTCGCCTAAAGACCGGCAACACCCCGGTAGGCGCCAATGTTAAGCAATACTCAATTGCCCTGCCAATCATCGGCCTGGTAACCAATGCCAGCTTTGTGGCGTTCTATCTATGGGTTTAACACACTACCTTTAAAACCCAATTGGCGCCAAGCTTCATAAGCCACAATTGACACACAATTGGACAGATTTAAGCTGCGCGATCCTGATTGCATGGGCAGGGTAATGCCTGGGTATTGGTCCAGAATCTCTTGCGGTAAGCCGCGTGTTTCCGGACCAAATAAAAACACATCCTCATCTTCGTATGTCACCTCGGCATAATTCTGCTCAACCTTAGAGCTCACGGCAAAAATACGCTTAGGCTTTGCCTGTTCTAGATAATCGGCCAGGTTGTCATACTCATACACTTGCGCCAATTCTTTGTAGTCCAGACCAGCGCGTCTTAAGCGCTTATCGGTAATCTCAAAACCAAAGGGTTTGATTAAGTGTAGGCGACAACCCATATTGGCTGATAAGCGAATTAAGCTACCCGTGTTATTGGGAATTTCTGGCTCGAATAAGACTAAATTTAACATAATATTTTATTTTGCCCTTGAATATCGCCCTATGATCCCATAGATAAGCAATAACTGAAACAAAAACCAATAACAAAACCGATGAATATTGACAAACTAACGTCTCAATTTCAACAGGATCTGGGCTTGGCGCAATCGATTGCCATTGGCAAGAACCACACGGCCATTGAAGGTGTGCATGTGCTCAGCGCCATGTTGAGTGATGATGCCTCTAGCGTGGCCAATGTGCTAAAAGCCGTGGGTATTAATACGCAGATGCTCAAACAACAATTGGATGGGGAAATTGACAATCTAGGTGTGGTCAGCAGTCCAAGTGGGGATGTTGGTATTTCACAAAACCTATTAAGACTACTAAATACCACAGAAAAATTAGCAACAGACCGAGGTGACAGTTATCTGTCAACTGAGTTGTTTCTACTGGCTGTGATTCAAGGTAATGACACAAGCACCCAACTACTGAAAAAATTAGGCGTCAATGAGCAAAGTCTCTTGAGCGCCATCGACAACCTAAGAGGAGGCGAAACTGTGAACGATCAAAACGCAGAAACTCAGCGCGATGCACTTAACAAATACACCTTGGACTTAACCGAGCGTGCTCAAGAAGGCAAACTAGACCCAGTGATTGGTCGTGACGGCGAAATTCGTCGCGCCATCCAAGTCTTGCAGCGTCGCACCAAAAATAACCCAGTACTGATCGGTGAACCCGGTGTGGGTAAAACCGCGATTGTGGAAGGCTTGGCGCAGCGTATTATCAATGGCGAAGTGCCTGAAGGTCTAAAAAATAAGCGCGTGCTATCACTGGATATGGCGGCTTTGGTGGCTGGCGCTAAGTACCGTGGTGAGTTCGAAGAGCGTCTAAAAGCCGTGCTTAAAGAACTGGAGTCTGAACAAGGCCAAGTGATTCTGTTTATTGACGAATTGCACACCATGGTTGGCGCCGGTAAAACCGATGGCGCCAT
Organism: uncultured Piscirickettsiaceae bacterium; assembly: GCA_964566765.1. GTDB lineage: Bacteria > Pseudomonadota > Gammaproteobacteria > PS1 > Pseudothioglobaceae > Thioglobus_B. Next base: position 1,013 of record CAZMJI010000041.1, on the reverse strand, counting down.
GGATGCAGGCAATATGTTAAAGCCTGCCTTGGCACGTGGCGAGCTACACTGCATGGGCGCAACCACCTTGGATGAATACCGTGAATACATTGAGAAGGACTCTGCCTTGGAGCGACGCTTCCAAAAAGTCTTGGTGGACGAGCCCACTGAAGAAGACACCATTGCCATCCTACGTGGTCTTAAAGAGCGCTACGAGGTGCACCACGGTGTGGAGATTACCGACCCGGCGATTATTGCAGCCACCACCTATTCACAACGCTATATCACTGACAGACAACTGCCAGATAAGGCCATTGATCTGATCGATGAGGCCGCCTCACAAATTCGCATGGAAATCGACTCCAAGCCAGAGGCGATGGATAAGCTAGATCGCAAGCTGGTACAGCTAAAGATTGAGCGCATGGCGTTGAAGAAGGAAAAAGACAAAGCTTCTAAAGAGCGCCTCAAAGAACTAGAAGGTCATATTGATGAACTAGAGAAGGAATATGCCGACCTGGAAGAGATTTGGAAGAAGGAAAAATCCCAGGTTCAAGGCGCACAACACTTGAAAGAAGAGTTAGAGCAAGTCAAGGCTGAGCTGGATGTGGCCACGCGTAACAACGACTTGGCAAAGATGAGTGAGTTGCAATATGGCAAGATTCCTGAATTGGAAGCTAAGATCGCTGCGGCCGAATCTAGTGATGGTGAGGACATGACCTTACTCAGAAACAAGGTGACTGAAGACGAAATTGCGCAGATTGTGGCACGTTGGACTGGTATTCCAGTGGATAAGATGATGGAAGGCGAAAAAGATAAGCTGCTGCAGATGGAAGCCATTATCCACCAACGCCTAGTGGGTCAAGACAAAGCGGTGAAGGTGATCTCTGATGCCGTGCGTCGCTCACGCGCTGGTCTGTCTGATCCAAATCGACCAGACGGCTCGTTTATGATTATGGGCCCGACCGGTGTGGGTAAAACCGAGCTTACTAAAGCCTAGGCCGATTTCTTGCTTGCTACCGCGCAAGCCATTGTGC
>CAZMJI010000040.1:0-8739 GCA_964566765.1 uncultured Piscirickettsiaceae bacterium | reverse complement strand
GCTTACGCAAAAGATCAAGGTGTTGAAGTGGCCAGCAAGGACACTAAGGCACAGATTATCGAAAAGCTTGTATAAATAACACACAACACGCCTTAGCTACCTAAGGCGTGACAGATTTAGGAGACAATTATGGCGATTACAGCATCAATGGTTAAGGAGCTTAGAGAAAGAACAGGCGCCGGCATGATGGATTGCAAAAAGGCACTATCAGAGACTGATGGTGACATGGAGGCAGCAATTGACCTAATGCGTGCTTCAGGTGCAGCTAAGGCTGCTAAGAAGTCAGGTCGAGTAGCGGCTGAAGGTTTGGTTAGCGTGTCAATCAGCGATGACAGCAAGACGGCAACCATTCTAGAAGTTAACTCTGAAACAGATTTCGTGGCTAAAGGCGATGAGTTTATTAACTATGTGAACACCCTAAGCGCGCTGGCGCTTAAGACTGAGCCAGCGGACATTGACGCATTTATGGCGCAAACCCTAGACAATGGTGACTCACTAGAGAAATCAAGAGAGGACATCGTGGCTAAGATTGGTGAAAACATCAGCATCCGTCGCGTACAAACCATCAAGGCCGACAACGGCGTACTAGGTGCTTACAAGCACGGCGACAAGATCGCGGTTGTGGTTAGCCTAGAAGGTGGCGATGAAGCGCTAGCGAAAGACGTGGCCATGCACATTGCAGCCTCTAAGCCTGAGTGCATCAGCGAAGCTGACGTATCTGAAGAAACCCTAGAGCGTGAAAAGGCGATCTTTATCGAGCAGGCTAGAGAGTCTGGTAAGCCGGACAACATTATTGAGAAGATGATCACCGGTCGTATGAAGAAGTTCGTGGGTGAGATCACCCTACACGGCCAGCCGTTCGTTAAAGATCCAGATGTTACTGTTGGTAAACTTTTGGCTAATAACGGTGCCAGCGTGTCTGCCTTTGTTCGTTTTGAGGTAGGTGAAGGTATCGAGAAGAAAGAAGAGAACTTTGCTGACGAAGTGATGGCTCAAATCAACGGCTAAACCTAACCAGGTTTAAACGACAAAAGGCGCTCCAATGAGCGCCTTTTTTATGGCCCAACACAGGCCAATTGTGAATCTAGACAGTTGTCAGTATTACAGGTTTGCACCACCAATTCACTGTGATAGTTGTGTCGTATGATGTTTTGCAATTGTGTCAATTGTGCCTCGCTCATTAGCGCTGGGTGTCGCGTCAGGCGCAGCTGGTGCGCAACACCTGAATCAAGCAACAGCTCCAATGAGCGCCAAGCTTTGGCGGCAGAACCGGGTGTTTGCGTCACCTCAAGATAGTGCTCTGGCAGGTGCTTCACATCAAATCCCACCCAGTCAACCAAGGCCAAACACCGCTGGAAGCGCTTGGGATAGGCACCACCTGTATGCAACCCAACCTTGTAGCCCAAGGCTTTAACCTGATCAATTGCCTCAAGCAGGTGGGTCTGCAGCAAGGGTTCTCCACCACTAAACACCACCGCATCCAACAACCCCTTGCGACGTTGTAAAAAATCCAGGATCTGCGCCCAATCAAACTGGGTGGGCTGGGTGGGGGCAATCAACTCATGGTTATGGCAGTAACGACAACGCCAAGGGCAGCCCTGGGTAAACACCACACAGGCCAGCTCTCCCGGGTAGTCGATGGTGGTTAGCGGCTCAAAACCACCAACCCTGAGTACCTCGCTCAACGCGCCTGCTGCTCTTTAAAGTAGGCTCGCTCAGCATGTTCGGCCTGTTTGCCGGGATTAAAACTGGCAATAGGGCGATGATAGCCCATCACTCGAGTCCACACCTCACACGGTTGTCTTTCACTATTGGTTAACGATATTTTGCTCATGCTCTGCTCCTGGGTTGTTTAATTGCTTTTGTGCTAATAGTTCTTCATCACATGTCGGACAAAACTCATGCTCACCTGCCAGATAGCCGTGTTTTGGACAAATAGAGAAGGTTGGGGTAATGGTGATATAAGGCAAGCGGAAGTTCTCTAATGAGCGTCTAACCATCTTCATGCAGGCCTCGCCACTGCTAATGCGCTCACCCATATACAGATGCAGTACCGTGCCGCCGGTGTATTTGCCTTGCAGTTCGTCTTGCATCTCTAGCGCGGTAAACGGATCGGTGGTATAGCCCACTGGCAGCTGCGAAGAATTGGTGTAATAAGGTTTCTCTTCGGTGCCTGCCTGTAAGATATCTGGGTAGCGCTTTTTATCTTCCTTGGCAAAACGATAAGTGGTGCCCTCAGCCGGCGTGGCTTCCAGGTTAAACAAATGACCGGTTTGTTCCTGGAATTCCACCATGCGTCGACGAATATGGTCTAACAGCTCAAGCGCCATAACATAACCTTTCTCAGTGGTAATGTCCTCCTGGTCACCACTAAAGTTGCGAATCATCTCATTGATGCCGTTCACACCAATGGTGGAAAAGTGGTTTCTCAAAGTGCCTAAGTAGCGCTTGGTATACGGAAACAGGCCGTTATCCATCAGTCGTTGCACCACTTTACGCTTCACCTCCAGCGAGTCCTTGGCCATCAACAATAGCTGATCGAGTTGCTGATATAGGCCCGCCTTGTCGCCTTGATAAGTGTAGCCCAGGCGCGCGCAATTCACCGTCACCACGCCCAAAGATCCGGTTTGCTCGGCAGAGCCAAACAAACCATTGCCACGCTTCAGTAATTCGTTTAAATCCAGCTGTAATCGACAACACATGGAGCGCACCATGTTGGGCTTGAGGTCTGAATTTAAGAAATTTTGAAAATAAGGCAGGCCGTATTTGGCGGTCATCTCGAATAGACGCTTGGCATTCTCGCTCTCCCAGGGGAAGTCTGGCGTCATGTTGTAGGTTGGAATCGGGAAGGTAAACACACGCCCTTTGGCGTCACCTTCGGTCATCACCTCAATATAGGCACGATTGATCATATCCATCTCCACCTGCAATTCCCCGTAGGTAAATGGCATTTCCTGATCACCAATCATCGGCACTTGGTTGCGCAAGTCCTCCGGACAAACCCAGTCAAAGGTTAGGTTGGTAAACGGCGTTTGCGTGCCCCAACGTGAGGGCACGTTAAGGTTGTAAATTAACTCTTGTATACACTGCTTCACCGTTGCATAGTCCAGCTGATCTAGACGAATATATGGCGCCAGATAGGTATCAAAGGAGCTAAAGGCCTGGGCGCCAGCCCATTCATTCTGCAAGGTGCCTAAAAAATTAACCATCTGTCCGACGGCACTCGACAGATGTTTCGGTGGTCCGGCTTCCACGCGCCCGGGCACGCCATTCAGGCCCTCTCTTAACAAGGTGCGCAGCGACCAACCAGCACAATAGCCGGCCAGCATATCCAGGTCATGGATGTGCAAATCGCCGCGTCTGTGTGCTTGACCCACTTCTGGTGCATACACATGTGACAACCAGTAATTGGCCACCACTTTGCCCGAGACATTGAGGATCAAACCACCCAAAGAATAACCCTGATTGGCATTGGCGTTGACACGCCAATCTGCTTGATCGACATATTCATTAATGGATTTGGCCACATCAACCAGGGTTTTCTTGTCCTCACGTAGGGTCTTGTGTTGAGCACGATAAGCAATATAAGCCCTTGCGGTTTGAATAAAGTTGGCAGAAATCAGCACCTGCTCGACCACATCTTGGATGCGCTCAATGTCTGGCTCAGTTTCGGCACTATGGCTTAACACTTTTAACACTTGGGCACTGAGTAGTCTGGCCTCGCTCTGGCCAAACTCCTTACTAGCCTGGCCGGCCTTGAGAATGGCGGTATCAATTTTCTGCTCGTCAAAAAAGGCAATACTGCCATCTCTTTTGATCACGCTGCTAGGCGTTTTGGCGTTTGGTGTTAGCATACGACCCCCTCGATGCTATAAATAGAAAAAATACTACTTCACTTACAAATACTATATGTAGTGTTTATTCGATTATAAAACACTATATATAGTATTGTGTTAATAAATTTAATATTTTTTTAATAACTTGACATTGGTCAATCAAAATCAGGCGCCAATGTAATAGAATGCAGAATCTGTTAATTGGATTCACGTGGTTATGCTTTCAACGAACCCTTTGGGCAGCGTGTTATTTAGCCCGCCTTTTGCCTTCACGCCAACCGCCGTTAGCAATACACTAATCGCCGCTTTGTTTAACCAAGTGTTTGCACAGGCGATTCAGGATGGAGAATTAGACTTCTTAGAAGGGCAGTGGCTCTTAATCGAAGTTAGCGACATCGGCTTGTCATTTTCTCTGGGACTCAGTCAAGGAAAAATTGTTCGTAGCGACAACTTGCAAAATATCGAGCTGACCATCACTGCCAAAGCTTGTGACTTTTTGTCGATGGTTAGTCGGGAAAAAGATCCTGACACCTTGTTCTTTCAAAGAAAAATAAAAATGCAGGGCTCGACCGAACTGGGATTACACGTCAAAAACTTTCTAGATGCATTTGATGTTAACGCTCACTGGTTTAGCGCCAAGACTGACCAAGCGCTGCAGCTGGGCCAACCTCTATTAAAACAATTGTTCTGCAAAAAGGCCTAAACACAAAGCATTTATTATGGCCAAGCCCGACGTCACCACGGCGATGCGAAACTTGATTGCGCAAATCAAAACCACGCTACCTTTTGATGGGATAGACACCGATTTTTGCTCTGACACCTGCCGAGGTTGTTCGGTTAAGTTGCTGGACTTTCTGGCCGTCGAAATCGATGATTGGGAATATCGTTTAGACCAAGGCGAAACCCCCAGTTTTAAGGACATAGACAAACTGGCTAAAACCGCCAAAAAGATTCACGCGGTGCTCTGCAAAAATCAGCTGATCTAGCAAAGGTTGATTCGCGTCAATGATTCAAGCCATCAAAATCGATACACTGGGTGTTTTTTCACGACTCAAGTCCGCATGCAACATCAAGCCTTTAGTTCGACCCGCTCACCCTTTGCACTGAACAATGAGACACTGTACCAACGCTGGAGAGACCAAAAACTGGCAACGCACCCAAACAGCCTTCAAGAGCTCTTGGTTGAGATTAAAGACCCAAGATCGCTCAGCAAAAACGAACATGGCGCACTACTAGATCGAATCCAGCGAGCCAATATGGCCATCTATGTTGGCAACACCGACACCAATCCAGCGCCAGAGATTCCGCTGGCATTGGCCCGGCAGTTTGGTCTGGAAGAAATGAACAAAAACTGGTTGGCTGATGACAATGGTTTGACTTCGCTCACCGTGGTGGAGAGCGGCACCAGAAAAAACTACATACCCTATACCAACAAACTAATTAATTGGCATACAGACGGCTATTACAACGCACCCGACAAACAAATTCATGCGCTCAACCTACACGTTGTGCAGCGGGCTGCTGTGGGTGGAGAAAACCAGCTGATGGACCATGAGATGGCTTACTTGCTATTACGGGAAAAAAATCCAGACTTTATTCGAGCCCTGATGGCCGATGATGTAATGAGCATTCCCGCTGGTACGGAGCCCGATGGCAGCCCTAGACCAGAGCGATCGGGACCGGTGTTTAGCCTCACCCACACAGGCGATTTACACATGCGTTATAGCGCCAGAGCTAGAAACATCCGCTGGTCTGATGACGATGGAGTTGGTGCTGCGGTCGAATACTTGCAACAATTGTTACATGACCCGGACTCAAGCTACATCTTTAGCGGCTTACTAGAACCCGGCATGGGCCTAATCAGCAACAACGTTTTGCACAATCGTGCGGCCTTTACCGACAGTGAACAACACAAGCGACACTACTATCGGGCGCGCTATTTCAAACGCCTGGCACAGACAGGGTTGCGACCATAGCAAGTTGGCGTTATTGCTGCAGCTCGATCTGCGCCATGCCCGCTTGCTCAAACCAATAACCATCACATTGTGCACCAGAAACCAACTGATCCAATTGTTTGCTTGCCTCGTCTACGCTATTCTCACCCAGGGCTCTGGCCTTAAATATCTCGACAATCTGTCGAGTGTTTTCAGCCTGAGGACTGATTCTGATTACCTCAACCCCTAGCTCTTGCATGTGATCGAGTTGAGCAATCAGATTAAAGGTATCACTGGAGAGGGTTTGAATACCGTTCATGGTCAAAAAAGACTGTTGTTCTTTGGTTGACAACAACATGCCTTGCTCGTGCGCCATGCACTTGTACTGGCAATTGTCTTTGTCTAGATTGTAAGCCCTGGCCGTAAAGCAGCGCGCAGAAAACGCCAGTGGCAGCTGGCCAAAGACAAACACCTCGACCGCTAAATCCGTTGTTGTTTCTTGTAAGGTTTGTGTTAGTGTGTTAACCGACAACTCCACCGGAAAACACCAGCGCGTTAAGCCCTTTTTGGCCAGTAGGTTAAGGCTGGCCCCATTGTACATGTTGACACTGGGACCCAATACGAAAGGCTTTTGTTGTTTGCTCATCAGGTTAACCGCAGCAAAATCATTGGCCTCGACCAAGAACGCCGAATTGTGACAAATACGCGCCAAGCGCTTAAGCTCTGAGTCGGCTTCGATCAAAGTTAGTGTAGAGAGCACCACCTCTTTGCCGGCGTCTCTTAACAACTGGGCGATACGAAGCCAGTCGTCCAATTTGATCTCGTTGCGCTTGGAGCAGACCACTTCGCCCAAATAGACAATATCCACTGCAGAATTGGCAATGTCTTGATAAAAGTCATAGACTTTTTGTTTCGACCAATAGAAATAAATAGGGCCCAATGAAACTTTCATTGCCAACTCCGATGATAAGCGCCCAACGTGGTTTGAAAACCTTCGGACACCTCGGCCAGGGCCCGGTGCCATTCGTCTTTGGATTGATAGTCGCCTTGTTTAAGTTGCTGCAATGCTTGCGACCAAGTGCCGGCAACCGTCTGAATGTAAGACGGGGAGCGCTGTCTGCCTTCAATTTTAATAGCCTTCACGCCAATGGCTTCTAGCTCCGGTAGTATCTCTAATGTGTTCAAGCTGGTTGGCTCTTCAAGCGCGTAATAAGTGTTGCCCATGGCTTCAAACCTGCCTTTGCACAGGGTTGGATACCCCGCTACTTCGTGCTTTTCGTAAGCGTCGATTAGCACGCCGCCCAGCCGAGTTTCAAGCTGGATGTCATTTTCTATATACTCAACATGCGAGGCTGGAGAGCAGGCGCCATAAGTATTTGGAGAGCGGCCCGTGGCGTAAGACGAGAGGATGCACCGACCCTCAACCATCACACACAAAGAGCCAAAGCCAAACACCTCAATATCTACTGGTGTATTGTCAATAATTCTCTTGACTTGAGCAACAGAGAGTACGCGCGGCAAAACCGCGCGCTTAATGTCAAAATTTTGATGGTAGAACTCTAAGGCCTCGTAACTGGTTGCCGAGCCCTGCACTGACAAGTGTAGGTTAAGTTCCGGGTAATGACTGGCCGCGTACTCCATCAGACCAATATCGGCCAGAATAACCGCATCCACACCTATGTTAACCGCTCGATCAATCGCTGCCGTCCAGCGCTGCCAGCCCGAAGGTTGTGGGTAGGTATTAATGGCAACATACACCTTTTTACCCCTGGCGTGTGCGTACTCAACCCCTTGTTTGGCGCGCGCTTCGTTAAAATTTAAACCGGCAAAATGCCGTGCATTGGTATCGTCCCCGAAACCGATATAAACCGTATCCGCGCCATGATCAATGGCTGTTTTTAACGATGGCAGATTGCCCGCTGGACAAACTAATTCCATAATATTTTTTTCCTGTTTTGTTGTTTGAACTCGTTTTCAATCGCGTTCAATACTTGCCATTTTTTATTGCACCATTTGGGGGCTAACAATTGCTGTTCGTTCGCGGTTGCGGTCAGGCGGTGATAGAGCATTTTTGTGGGCGCCATATTGACCAGTTCGGCCACAATCTTGACATAATAGTCCATCTCCATGGGCTCATACTCACCGCGACGCCACTCATTGGCCAGTTGTGTACCCTTAACCACGTGTAGCGGATGAAACTTAAGTCCATCCACCCCTAAATCCAACACCTGTTGCAGGGTGCTACGATAGTGTGCCTCACTCTCTCCAGGCAAGCCAATAATCAAATGCGTACAAACACGAAGACCTTTGGCCCTCGCAGCCAGCAGGGTTTGCTGGTATTGCGCAAAATTATGCCCCCGATTGATACGCACCAAGGTGTCGTCAAAAGCCGACTGCAGACCCAACTCCAGCCAAACCTCAAAACCTTGATTCTGATAATCCACCAACAAATCAATCACCTCTGGCGGCACACAGTCTGGACGCGTACCCACAGAGATGCCGACCACATCTTCTTGTGTCAACGCGCTCTCATACATCTTTTTTAAGGTTTCAACGTCGGCATAAGTATTGGTATAAGCTTGAAAATAGGCAATGTACTTCTTGGCCCCTGTGCGCTTAAGCAACACTTTGCGACCGTTGTCTATTTGTTCAAGTATGGGCGCTGGTGACCGGCCATTAGGGCTAAAGGTTGCGTTATTGCAAAAAGTACAACCCCCCCGACCCTTAGAGCCATCACGGTTAGGGCAACTAAGGCCTGCATCGATTGCCACCTTGTGAACTCGTTCACCATGCGTCCTAAGCAGCGATTGACCCAAGGTGTTGATGTATTCTGAAAGCAAGTTGTGGTCGGCGATTGACAAAACACCATTGTAGGCACTTGGTGAAAACCCTGTCTTTGACGCATATCAATTAATTTTCATTGGGACACAAAAAAACCACCCCGAAGGGTGGCTTTTTGACTTGTTGTC
>CAZMJI010000039.1:0-9289 GCA_964566765.1 uncultured Piscirickettsiaceae bacterium | reverse complement strand
AAAATCACCCGATCGACAAAATGACCAATCACCCGTGAGAAGAAGATGACAAAGGTGTTCACCACGCCTTGAATCAGGGTTAGCGTCACCATATCACCATTCGCCACATGACTCATTTCATGGCCAATGACCGCTTCAATCTCACCTTGGTTCATATTATTTAACAGACCTTCGGAGACCGCCACTAACGCCTTATTTTTACTTGCACCGGTGGCAAATGCATTCATTGCTGGCGACGGAAAAATGGCAACTTCTGGCATTTGAATACCGACAATTTTGGCTTGTTTGGCCACCGTGTCCATTAGCCACTTATCGCGATTAGAGCTTGGGTTTTCAATCACCTGAGCGCCGGTCATTTTCTTGGCTGACCATTTAGAGATGGCCAGTGAAATAAAGGCGCCGCCAAAGCCAAACACTGAAGCAAACACCAGTAGGGCATTGACATCTAGGTCCGAGCCATTTTCTTTGAGCAAGGTGTCAACCCCTAGGATTCTCAGAGTAATGCTAAGTAGGACGATAATGGCAATGTTGGTTGCCAAAAATAAAAAGATTCTTTTCATGGTTATTGGGTGTTAATTTCGTTATCCATTAGATAGGGTTTATTATCGTATAGTTCAAGTCAATTAGGCGCAATAGTTTTGTGCTTAAAGCTTAAGACGCTTGCTGGCTTCAACGGCAACTAGGATGTTTTGCTGCTCAATCGGACAGACAAAAGACAATTCAACCGATTGTAAGGTCAAGTCTGTATCCAGCTGCTCAGAACCATAAAGACGATCGCCAATAATGGGAAATCCCACGCTGCTCAAGTGCTGCCTGATTTGATGCTTGCGACCGGTTTCAATAGTGATGCTGAGCAGTGATTGATTGTGTTGATAATCAAGGCGTTTAATATGGCTAATGGCAGATTTACCATCCACCGGGGTTTGAATACTCAGTGTGTCGGTAAATTCACCCGGCACAATGGCTTCATAGGTTTTATTAACTTGGCGTGAGGCAAATAAGTTCGACAATTGCTTGGCGGCTTTTTTACTATGCGCCATCAGCATCACCCCACTGGTTGCTCGATCTAAGCGATGCACCAAATAGCTGTCACGTTTTAAGCTCTTCTCACTCAGGCGCGTGAGTGCACAATGGTCCCCCCACTTGCTGCCTTGAGAGAGTACGCCAGCTGGTTTGAACCAGATGCTATAGTGCTGCTTATCTAGTAGTAATTCAGGGGCTTCACAAGGGCTAGAGAGAACTTTCTCATTGTAGTATAAAAACACCTTATCGCCAGCTTTTAGAGGTTTTTTAGCACGGCGTACGCGCTGCACCTTGTTGCCTTGATCTAGCCAAACACAACCTTTTTCCAAAGCGCTTTTTAAGCTGGTTTTTGACAGCTGGGTGGCCTCATGTAAAGCATCAATCAGCAGTTGTCCATGGTGATTAATGAGGATTTTTTTCTCAAGGTTGCGATGCATAAGCTTAAAATAATACCTATGGATCAGATTCGTAGATTTTTATTTCAAGATTTAGACATTCGAGGCCAGTATCTGGATTTGGATGAGACTTGGCAGGCATTAAACAAAGACCGTGCCTACCCATCGGTGGTGCGTCAATTGTTTGGTGAGATGGTGGCGTTAAGTTTGATGTTGGCTGGCGGCATGAAGCATCAGGGCAAACTAACCATGCAAATCCAGGGCGATGGCGAGATCTCTTTGGTATTGGTTGAGGTCACGCATGATCTGAAGGTGCGCGGCATGGTGCGCACCAAAGAGGCGCCAGATCTAAGCGGTGATTTTGCCGCGCTATTGGGCCAATCGCTGATTATTGCCACCTTGTACAACGCACAAACTGACAACAGCTTCCAGTCGATTGTACCTCGAAATCCAAACGGTTTGATTCAGACCTTTGAGGATTATTTTGCCAGCTCTGAGCAGCTTGACTCCAAAGTGTGGATCGCCAGTGACAAGGAACGTCTGAATGCCATGTTGGTGCAGAAGATGCCAGAAGGGGTGACTCATGATACGGAAGCCTGGGATCGCATCATCACTCTATCACAAACCATTACAGAGCAAGAATTACTAGAGTTGGAAGACGAAGTGTTGTTGCACCGATTATTCCACCAAGAGAGTGTGCAATTATTTGACCCTCAGTCGGTGACCTACGAGTGCCCGCAAGATCGCGCGCGCTTCGAAACGGTGATTCGCAACCTGGGCGAGCAAGAGGCTAAGGCATTGTTAGATGAGCAGGGTGAGATTGCCATCCATAATGAGATCTGCAATACCCACGTGTTCTTTAACGCGCAAGATTTGGAGCGTATTTTTGCCCAATCTTAACCACTGTCGGTATGATTAAACCTATTTTGTCTGACTAAGCATTCCATGTTTAAAAAAACCAGCGCCGCCTTCCTACTGATCCTAAGTAGTATTTTTTCAACTAATAGTTTGTCGGCACCACCACCTGAGGTGGCTGCCATGCACATCATGACCGATGCGCTATTGGCACTTAAAGAGTCTAAAGCCCAAGGCAAAAGCTCAGTCGAGGATGTGGAGTCACTGATTGTGTCAAACCTATTGCCGGATTTGGCCATCAATGAGAGTACTAAGCAAGCGCTGAAAAAACATTGGAGCGGCCTAAGTGCAAAACAGCAGTTGATTTTAAAGACCTATGTGGCCGTCTCCTTGGTGGATAACTACGCGGCTATTTTGGCTGCTTACGACGATTTGGATAGTATTAAGATGGCGGCTGATCCCGAAGTGAAACGCAAGGGCAATAAAGCCATTGTTAAGCTGAAAATCTGGCTTAATCAAGATGCCAAACCTGTGATTGTATCGTTAAAAATGCAGCTTAGTGATGACTGGCAAATCTACGACGTGGTATTTTCTGGTGTCAGCCTGGTAAAGAATTATCAAGCCTCGTTTAATGCTCATATTAAGCGTAAAGGCATCGAAGGCTTGTTGGCCAAAGCGTCTAGAAAGCTTCAAAAACACGTGGGCGAACATTGTCCAGTGTGTTTGGCGATGAATCTTAAAAAGGCGGTGTTGGCTGAGTACTAGGCCAACCAATCCTCAACCAACACCCAACTTTCTCCACCGCTGGCTAATAAATATGGATTTCCCTAATAGCTAGAGCGCAGTTTTTACTCTACCATGTGCCTCAGGTTGGTCAAACCAACCCAAGTTCACGCCGATTTTTGTGAGTGAGGTTCTCCTTATTTCCTTAGATATCGACAGAGCTTATAAAGATTTGGCGTGATTTTTAATTGTAGTGACGATGACAAAAAACTGGTATTTAATTCAAACCAAACCCAGGCAAGAGAGTATTGCTCAGGATCATATGCAAAACCAAGGGTTTGAGGTTTATCTACCAACCTTTACCCTGGATAGTAAAAACAAGCCACTATTCCCAGGTTATATCTTTGCAAATTTGGCAGATGACATTGATTGGACTCCAGTATTCTCAACCAGAGGGGTGGCGCGTTTTGTCAGATTTGGCTCTGAGTTTGCCATTGTGCCCGAGCCAGTGATTAAATCGATTATGAGTAACGAACAAGCAACCAGTGACAAATTACTGGCATTATCCACCTTGCAAAAGGGCGACCAACTGACCGTGACTTCAGGTCCACTCAAAGACTTTGTGGTGACGTTTGAAAAATACACCAGTGATGAACGCATTGTGGTGTTGTTTAAGATGCTGCAACAAGAGCAGGCTTTGACTGTGGACAAGGATCAGGTGTTAGATAATATTGAAAACCGACATTTGATCCGACCGATTGCCGATTTTTAGCCAAAGTTTCTAGCTGTCCAGTTGTTTGATACTATTGCAGCGAAAACACATACCATTTCAACCAAAGTTGCCAATTTTGGGCAAATACCCGTTATTTTTTCACATAGTGAAATTTACAAGCCTGTTGTTTTTCACATGATGACAACATTTAAGCGCTATTTCTCTTAGGCGGTTTTTGCCGTCAAATGCACGTCCTACGCGCAAAAACCATAATCACGTTGTGGTTTTTATGAGGGTCTAATTTTTTCCTATATTAGTGTTTAGTGATAATGCTGTTATTTGGTTTGGTCATCCCTATAATTGAGCACTATTCTGGAGATTTTTCTGGAAAAAAAAGATAGGTTGGCAACAGTCTATACAAAGAGGAGAAAATAATGAGTAAAAAAGATCAAAATACAATTAGTAGAAGAGATTTTGTAAAAACTGGTGCTGCGATTACAGCGGCCAGCGCAGCCCCGATGTTCTTCATCAAGGGTGCTTACGCGAAGAGTTTTGTAAACGATCCAGGTAATGCTTCTACCGTAACACTAGGTTTTAACGTACCACAAACAGGTGCGTATGCTGATGAGGGTGCAGACGAATTGCGCGCTTATAAACTGGCCGTGAAACACATAAATGGTGAAGGCGATGGCGGCATGATGAACACCATGACCAACATGGCTTTAAAAGGCAATGGTGTATTGGGCAAGAAAGTTACCTATGTAACTGGTGATACACAAACTAAGTCAGATGCGGCTCGAGCTTCAGCCAAGCGTATGATTGAGAAAGATGGTGCCATTATGATTACTGGTGGTTCTTCATCAGGTGTGGCGATTGCGGTACAAGGTCTATGTCAAGAGGCAGGTGTGATCTTTATGGCGGGTCTAACGCACTCAAACGATACCACGGGTAAAGATCGTCGTAAGCATGGCTTCCGTCACTTCTTTAACACAGAGATGTCAGGTGCAGCACTGGCGCCAATTCTTGAAAAAGAGTTTGGTAAAGACAGAAACGCTTACCACCTAACAGCAGACTACACATGGGGCTGGTCACAAGAAGGTTCTATTAAGAAATACACTGAGCAGCTAGGTTGGAATACGCAAGCGGCAGTACGCACACCACTAGGTGCGGGTGACTTCTCTCAGTACATCACTCCAGTACTAAACTCTGGTGCTGACGTATTGGTACTTAACCACTATGGTAAGGACATGGTTAACTCGCTAACGCAAGCCGTACAGTTCGGTCTTCGCGACAAGCAAGTGAATGGCAAGGACTTCCAAATCGTGGTACCACTATTCTCACGTCTGATGGCACAAGGTGCAGGTAAGAACATTGAAGGTATTTATGGTTCAACTAACTGGAACTGGTCATTGCAAGATGAAGGTTCTCAAGCGTTTGTTAAGTCATTTGGTGCAGAATATGGTTTCCCACCATCACAGGCTGCACATACGTGTTACGTGCAAACACTACTTTATGCGAACGCTTGTGAAATGGCTGGCACATTCCACCCATGTGGCGTTATTGATGCGCTTGAAGGCTTCAAGTTTGACGGTATGGGTAACGGCCCAACTGAGTACCGTGCTGAAGACCACCAGTGCTTCAAGGATGTGTTGGTTGTGAAGGGTAACGAAAACCCAACTTCTCAATTCGACCTATTGAAGGTTGTTGAAGTGACACCACGTTCTAAAGTTGAGTACTCACCAACCATGTTGGGTGGTCAGCTTGGTAGCTGTAACGGCTAATTAAAGGGCAATAACTGACGCCAGTTAGCTGGCATTAGTTAAACCTTTAACCATAAGCCGGCCATCTTATTAACAGATGGCCGGTTTTTTTAACAAACCCAATAATCTAAAGTTATGGAAGAAATTCTAATACAAGTACTTAACGGTCTTGATAAGGGCGGTGCTTACGCGTTAATTGCATTAGGCCTGACACTAACCTTCGGAACCCTAGGTGTGGTTAACTTTGCACACGGCGCGTTGTTTATGCTTGGTGCTTTCTGTGCAGTATCTGTGCAGCTGTTACTCACTATCTCCAAACGTGTTAAAGATGAGTCCATCACCTTTTTCGATGCCTACAAGGAACAGCCTTATCTAGAGCTGTGGTGGGGTGATACAGGGACCATGATTATTGATTATTCGGTTCCAATTTCTATTTTAGTAGCTATTCCAATCATGCTGGCGATTGGCGTGGCGATCGAGCGTGGTTTAATCCAGCATTTTTACAAAAGAACACACGCCGAACAAATCTTGGTAACTTTCGGATTGGCCATTGTATTGCAAGAAATTGTTAAAGCCAATTTTGGCGCCAATCCTATTCCAACCCCAGCGCCAGAGATCTTCTCAGGCAGTGCGGCAATCGGCGCCTTTCTGGGATTGAGCGATTCACTGGTCTATCCATGGTGGCGTCTTATTTATCTGATGTTTGCCGGGGTGGTGATATTCGCGGTGTTTGCCTTCTTAAAGTTTACTACCTTTGGTATGGTGGTACGTGCTGGTATGGCGGATCGAGAAACGGTCGGTCTACTGGGTATTAATATTCAACGGCGCTTTACCATTGTGTTTGGTATTGCCGCCATTGTGGCTGGACTGGCCGGTGTGATGTACTCACCGATCCTGCCACCAGACTATCACATGGGTATGGACTTCCTAGTGCTGAGTTTCGTGGTCGTGGTTGTGGGCGGCATGGGCTCTATTGAAGGTGCGGTTGCGGCTGGCTTCTTACTCGGTATTTTGCAGTCCTTTGCTTCTATGAACGAGGTGAAAGCAATCCTACCGGGTATTGACCAAATCATTATTTATTTGGTTGCTGTGGTGATTCTACTGGTTAGACCGCGTGGTCTAATGGGTCGTAAAGGTGTGATGGAGGATTAATCAGATGTTAAATCTAAAGAGTAATTTTATTGTCATGCTGCTGTTCTCAGCCATCGTGCTGACGGCACCGATTTGGCTAGCCCCAATTGGCGCAGGCTATCCTGACATCCTGCAAAAATTTGCCATCTTTGGTATTTTTGCCATTGGTTTTAACATTTTGTTTGGTATGACTGGCTATTTGTCGTTCGGTCATGCGGCGTTCCTAGGTGTGGGTTCTTATACCGCGGTGTGGATGTTCAAACTGTTTACCATGAATGTGATTCCTGCGGTAATTTTTGGCACCCTGATTGCCGGTGTGTTCGCCTTGATTATTGGTTATGTGAGCCTGCGTCGCTCGGGTATTTACTTCTCGATTCTGACCTTGGCATTTGCGCAAATGTCTTATAGTTTGGCGTATTCAGTGCTGACCCCAATTACCAATGGTGAAACCGGTCTACAGCTAACCATTGAAGATCCTAGATACATCGATGCTCTATTTGGCATTGTGTCGAACAATAGTATTCCATCGACCAATCTATTCGGCATTTCGATGAGTGGTTATTCAGGATTCTACTTCTGTGCGGCCATTCTAATTGTGTGCTTCTACATCTCGTTGAAGATTTTCCGCTCGCC
The DNA here is from genome assembly GCA_964566765.1 of uncultured Piscirickettsiaceae bacterium. Taxonomy (GTDB): domain Bacteria; phylum Pseudomonadota; class Gammaproteobacteria; order PS1; family Pseudothioglobaceae; genus Thioglobus_B. Next base: position 2,057 of record CAZMJI010000039.1, on the reverse strand, counting down.
TTATGGCATGAAACTAACAGCGATTAAATCCAATCAAACGCGTATGAAGTACACCGGTTTTAACACCAAGCCGTACCTACTATCGGCGTTTGTGATCTCAGGTATGTATGCTGGTTTGGCTGGCAGCTTGTTGGCGGTAACTGATCCGCTAGCCGGTGCTGAGCGTATGCAGTGGACAGCCTCGGGTGAGGTGGTGCTTATGACCATCCTAGGTGGTGCAGGTACGCTAATTGGACCAATGCTTGGCGTGGGTCTGATCAAATACTTTGAGAACATCTTCTCAGCCTTGAACGAAATGGCATTGATGCAGATGTTTGATTTCTTGCCGGGCTTCTTGCAAAGCCTGATGGTCACCATTGTTAACCCGTTTGTGGGCGAAGGCTGGCACTTAATGTTGGGTGCGCTGTTTATGATTGTGGTGATCTTCTTACCAGGTGGTGTAATGGAAGGTATTAGTAGGATCGGCAATCTATTTAGGCGAAAAAAACCAACCGATGAAGATGCAACCAGCGGAGGTCAGTCATGAGTAATGTTCTTGAAATTCGTGATGTCAACAAAACCTTTGGCGGATTAAAAGCCTTAACCGAGGTTAATCTACAGGTTGAAAAGGGTACGACTCATGCGATTATTGGCCCTAATGGTGCGGGTAAATCAACACTGCTGAACTGCTGTATTGGTCACCTAATTCCAGATACCGGATCGGTGACTTTTAATGGTCGTGATATGGTGGGTATTGAGCCGCATGATATTAACCATGCAGGCATGGTGCGCGTGTTCCAAACACCACAAATCTTCCCAGATTTAGACCTATTGCAAAATGTGATGATTCCAGCCTTTGCCAAGCGTGATGGCACCTTTAAGTTTAATCCTTTTAGGGATTTGGCCGGTGAAAAAGACATTGAGGAGCATGCTATCCAAGTGTTAACCGATATGGGCTTAGACAAACTCATGCACCAGCAGGCTGGCAGTATCTCACGTGGTGATAAGCGTCGACTGGAATTGGCCATGGGATTGATTCAAGAGCCGGAATTGTTGCTGCTTGACGAACCAACTGCCGGTATGTCGCGTCATGACACCAACCGCACGATTGATCTACTAAAGAAAATTAAAGCGCGCGGTATGACCAAAATCATCATTGAGCATGACATGCACGTGGTGTTTAGTTTGGCTGATCGCATCAGTGTGTTGGCACAAGGGCAGATCATTGTCACCGGCACGCCAGAAGAGGTGAAAAACGATCCAAAAGTGAAAGAAGCCTACCTAGGGGAGTCAGAAGATGAGTGATAATAACGGTAATATTATTAGTGCCAAGGAAATTCAAGTCAGCAATAAGGCAGAGGTAGTTAGAGCCCAAGGTTCGGCACCGGCTTTTTTCTCATGCTGGGACATGCATGCCTACTATGGCGAGAGTTATATCGTTCAAGGCATCAGTTTTGACATTAGAGAGGGTGAGATTGTTGCCTTGCTAGGCAGAAACGGCGCGGGAAAGACCTCGACGCTGAGATCGATTGCACGCATGTCAGATCCACAGCTTAAAGAGGGCGAGATCTGGTTGGATCACCAACCACTACACAATATGAAGGACTATCAAGCAGCGCAAAGTGGCGTGGCTTTGGTGCCTGAAGATCGTTGTATTATTCCGGGCCTAACGGTGGAAGAAAACCTTCAATTGGCACAAATTGAAAAGCCAATTGGCTGGTCACTGGATCGAATCTACGAGCATTTTCCTCGACTCAAAGAACGTAGAAAACAAGATGGCGTAACTCTCTCAGGTGGTGAGCAACAAATGTTAGCGGTTGCCAGAGCCTTGGCCAGAGACGTAAAATTGTTGCTACTGGATGAGCCTTACGAGGGTCTTGCGCCAGTGATTGTGCATGAGATTGAAAACATCTTATTGGACATTAAAAAACTGGGCATCACCACGGTGATTGTTGAGCAAAATGCGATTGCCGCACTGCGCTTGGCAGATCGCGCGCTCATCCTAGATACCGGTGAGATTGTGTTTGATGGTACTGCGCAAGAAGTACTGGACAATGAAGAGCTGAGACACCAATACT
>CAZMJI010000038.1:0-9645 GCA_964566765.1 uncultured Piscirickettsiaceae bacterium | reverse complement strand
TGATCACATTCAAAAATACACCGAGATGGGGATTTATGACACCGACATCTTGGCGAAATACTCCAAAGCAGAGATTGAAGAGCTAGACAGCTACATTGACCACTGGCGTGATATGAAATTCTCCTATGCGGCGGTGAAGCAATTAGAAGGCAAGTACCTGGTGCAAAATCGTGTTACCGGTGAGATTTATGAGTCGCCACAGCAACTCTACGTCTTGGTGGGTATGTGCTTATTCCAAGAATACGATCCGTCTGAGCGCTTAGCGATTGTCAAGCGTTTTTATGATGCCGCTTCTAACTTTAAGATTTCACTGCCAACGCCGATTATGGCGGGTGTGCGCACCCCAACCCGACAGTTCTCGTCTTGCGTCTTGATTGAAACCGATGATGACCTGGATTCTATCAGTGCGGCAGCTGGTGCGATTGTGAAGTACGTGTCGCAGCGTGCTGGTATTGGTATTAATGGTGGTAAGATCCGCGCCCTAGGTAGCCCGATTCGCGGCGGTGAGGCCACACATACTGGTTGTATTCCATTTTTCAAACACTTCCATACGGCGGTTAAGTCTTGCTCGCAAGGCGGCGTGCGCGGTGGTGCGGCCACCCTATTCTATCCACTATGGCATCTAGAGGTTAAAGAACTCTTGGTACTGAAGAACAACGCCGGTACTGATGAGAATCGTATCCGTCACTTGGACTATGGTGTGCAGTTTAATGGTCTGATGTACCAGCGCTTCTTAGAAGATGGTGACATTACCCTATTCTCGCCACATGATGCGCCAGGCTTATACGATGCCTTTTTTGAGGATCAAGCAGAATTCAAACGCTTATACGAGCAATACGAACAAGATGAATTGGTACGCAAGGAAACCATTAAGGCGCGCGAGTTATTTGCCAAATTTATGCAAGAGCGTGCCAATACGGGCCGTATCTATTTGCAGAACGTGGACCACACCAATACCCATGGTGCCTTTGATCCAACAGTGGCGCCGGTACGTCAGTCCAATCTTTGCATGGAGATTACCCTACCAACCAAACCGCTATATTCGGTACAAGACGAAAATGGTGAGGTAGCCCTATGTACCTTATCAGCGGTTAACTTAGGTGCTCTAGAGTCCCTAGATGAGCTGGAAGATATTACCGATATTATCGTCCGCGCCCTGGATTCACTGCTGGATTATCAAGACTACCCAATTAAGGCGGCTGAGCTGGCCAGTATGAACCGTCGAACCCTGGGTATTGGTGTGACCAACCTGGCTTATTACTTAGCGAAAAACGGGGCGAAATACTCCAACGGTTCGGGTAATCATTTGATTCACCAAACCTTTGAAGCGCTGCAGTATTACTCGCTCAAGGCCTCAAACCAATTGGCTCAAGAAAAAGGTGCTTGCCCTTCGTTTTCGGAGACCAAATACGCCCAAGGTATTTTGCCGATTGATACCTATAAGCAGGATATCGATGAGTTTTGCAATTGTGCCCTAGAATTAGATTGGGAGGCGTTGCGCACTGAGATTCAAAGTACAGGTCTGAGAAACTCAACCCTAACTGCATTGATGCCTTGCGAGAGTTCCTCGCAAATCTCTAACTCAACCAATGGTATTGAGCCACCACGTGGTTTTGTTTCAGTCAAGCAATCTAAAGACGGCATCTTAAAGCAAATTGTGCCAGAGTATGAGCGTCTGCATGGCCAGTATGAGCTACTTTGGGAGATTAAGGATAACGAGGGTTATCTGCAGCTGTGTGCGATTATGCAGAAGTTTGTGGATCAGTCGATCTCAACCAATACGCACTATGACCCATCGCAGTTCGAAGGTAATCGTGTGCCGATGAAGTTGTTCCTAATGGATCTACTTAAGGCTTATAAGTACGGTATTAAGACCCTGTACTACCATACCACACGTGACGGCGCCTCGGACGAGTTGGAAGAGAAACAAGATGACAACGCTTGCGCTGATGGTGTTTGTAAGCTGTAATTATTAAGGAGACTTATTATGTCATATTCTATTTTCAGTAAAACCATTAGCGATACGTTGACACAGCCGATGTTCTTTGGTGATACGGTTAACGTGGCGCGTTTCGATAAACAGAAGTTTGAGATGTTTGAGAAGCTGACTGAGAAACAGTTGTCGTTTTTCTGGCGTCCAGAGGAGATCGATGTCTCTAAAGATAAGATGGATTTTGCCAAGCTTCTACCTAATGAGAAGCACATCTTTCTCTCCAACCTTCAATACCAAATTTTGCTGGATTCGGTTCAAGGTCGAAGTCCGAATATTGCATTTTTGCCGATTGTCTCACTGCCTGAGTTAGAGAATTGGATTGAGACTTGGAGTTTTTCTGAAACCATTCACTCACGTTCTTATACGCATATTATTCGCGCCATTGTGAATGAGCCGGGTGCGGTGTTTGATGACATCATGAAAACCGATGAGATTATTCAGCGTGCGGAAAGTGTTTCTAGACACTATGATGAGCTGATTAAGTGCTCACAAGTTTATCTGACCCATGGACCCGGCAAGCACAACATCAATGGTGAAGAGATCAATGTCGATTTGTACTGCTTAAAACGCCAACTGTACCTCACCATCTTCTCGGTCAATATCCTAGAGGCGATTCGTTTTTATGTGTCATTTGCCTGCTCGTTTGCCTTTGCAGAGCGCAAAGTGATGGAAGGTAATGCCAAGATTATTAAGATGATCGCCAGAGATGAGGCGCTGCATCTGACCTCAACTCAGTACATGCTCAATCTGATGCGTGATGGCAAGGATGATCCAGATATGGCTAAGATTGCCAAAGAGTGTGAAGCCGAAGTGATGGAAATGTTTAAAGAGGCTTGTCAGCAAGAAAAAGACTGGGCCGATTATTTGTTTAGAGATGGCTCGATGATTGGTCTGAATGCGGATATCTTGAAGCAGTATTTGGAGTACATCACCAATGTGCGTATGCGTGCACTGAACTTGCCACCGCTATTCGAAGAATGTTCCAATCCGCTGCCTTGGATTAACCACTGGCTGGATTCAGACAACGTACAAGTGGCACCACAAGAGACTGAGATTACCTCTTATCTGGTGAGTGCGATTGATAATACCTTGGATGAAAGTGACGACTTTGGAGACTTTAAGCTCTAGTCTTTAATCCATGTTTAGAATTGATATTGACAACATCGGCGGCAAAAGCGAAGCGCTTTACGTATACGGTGAGCATTCAATATTAACCGAGTTAGAGGCACATAATGTGCTGATTAATTATGCGTGTCGACAAGGACATTGCGGCGCCTGCGTGTTGGAATTGGTCTCGGGGGAGGTTAGCCACCAAGAGTGTTTGGTTCCCTTGTCTCAGGGTGAGATTTTGGCTTGTCGAGCCACGCCGATTACCGACATCAAGATTCGTTCAAGAGATTGAGCGAGTTTGTAGGTACTCAAGTACCGCGTCCGCCTCACCCCTAAACACAATGCGATCGGCCTTCTTGCTGATTTGATAGTTATACATCGGATCGTAGTAGTCGACCAAGAGTGAGGTAACAATCGGTATAAAGCCTTCAAAATTACCCTGATGTTGGAACTCAGATAAGGCGGACAGTACTTGTGCTTTGGCCACCCGGTAGCGCTCTAGCCCCAGACGTTTTTGAATGCGCTCTAGACTGGAGAGCCAATAGTTAGAAAAATCCGCCAATGCCGTGTCCGCCTGCTGATCGGCAAAGCCTTGATACATATTGATGACATAAGCATCCATACTGACTTGAATGCGGGTTTCAAGATCGGCCTCTAGCAACAGCAAATCAGCCACCTGGGTTTTGTTTTTCAATACCTCAGGAATATGCACGGTGCCAATGTTTGGCCCCTCATCTTCAAACACCAAGCTGTTGTGATGCTGTTTTTTAATCAGCTCAATGCCCAATTGATTCTCAAAACTGATCTGTGTGGGTTGTCTGGTGGTGGTGTTGCCAAAGGCTGAGCCTCGGTGATTGGCCAAACCCTCTAGGTCAATTTTTTGCTTAAGGCGATCCAGTAGCAAGGTTTTGCCGCAGCCGGTTTGTCCGCCAATCACCACTGGATTGACTTGTTCTATAATGCGCGCTGTTTCATCGATTAAAAAGCGACGCAGGGCTTTGTAACCACCTTTGATGCGTGGGTAGTCAATACCCGAAGCCTCATAAATCCAGCGCTGGGTAATTTGGCTACGCAGACCGCCACGAAAACAATACAGTGCGCCTTCAGGGTGCTTGTGAATAAAGTCAAGCCAGGCCTGAATGCGTGCTTGTTTAACCTCACCACTGACCAATTGATGCCCCAATTCAATGGCACTGTCTTGACCCTGGTTTTTGTAACAAGTGCCGACAGCTTCACGTTCTTTGTCGCTCATCAGTGGCAGGCTATCAGTGTAAGGAAAAGCACCCTGAGCAAACTCAATTGGCGCGCGGGTATCAATCAGTGGTGTGTCACTTAAGAACAGTTGCTTAAAGTCTTCAATCAGTGTGAGTTCTTTAGTCACTGATTTGTACCAAAGGCTGATGACCACTGCCTGCGATCATCTCGCCGATTGACTCACAATGCAGGCCGGCCTCTTTGAGTAATTGCTGACACTGATCTTGTGCTGATTCGCTGACGCTAATCAGTAAACCACCACTGGTTTGTGGGTCACAGACAATCGATTGTGTTTGCTGATCCATGGCTGATAGGTGCTGACCATAGCTGTCAAAATTACGTTGCGCACCCCCAGGTGAGCAGCCTTGCGCTAAGTAGTCAAATACGTGATCCAGAACTGGAATCTTGGCACGCTCAATACGTGCTGATACGCCTGAGCCTTGGCAAACCTCTACCAGATGCCCGCCCAGACCAAAACCGGTCACATCGGTGATCGCATGAACACCTTCTAAACTGGCAAGTTTGGCACCGATATCATTGAGTTGACACATGGTATCGATGGCCATTTGCGCATCAGACTGGGTAATTTTTTTCTGCTTTTGTGCGGTGCTTAAGATGCCAATACCCAAGGGCTTGGTGAGAAACAGTCGATCACCTACTTGTGCCTTAGAATTCTCTTTCAAGTGTTTAATCTTAACCTTGCCAGTCACCGCTAAGCCAAAGATAGGCTCGGGTGAGTCAATACTATGACCACCAGCCAAATTGATGCCTGCTTCTTGACACACGCGACGACCGCCTTCAATCACTTGTTGACCCACTTCAGGCGGGAGCTTGTCCAGTGGCCAGCCAAAAATTGCAATCGCCATCAGTGGCTCGCCACCCATGGCGTAGATGTCACTAATGGCATTGGTGGCGGCAATGCGACCAAAGGTGTGCGCATCATCGACAATCGGCATAAAGAAATCGGTGGTGGAGATCACTGCCTCACCATTACCTAGATCATAAACTGCGGCGTCATCGCGTGAGGCATTGCCAACCAATAATTTGGGGTCTACCACCTCTTTAATATCAGAGTGTAGGATGGTATCCAGTACTTTGGGTGAGATCTTACAACCACAGCCTTGACCGTGACTGTATTCGGTCATGCGGACCTGATCGATATTACTCACTGGTTAAGCGTTCGTATTCTGTCTCTAGACGTTGGTAAAGCTCGTCCGGTGATAGATCAGGATGCTCTTCCATTAAGTTAAAAGCAATCACGTTGTCTTCAACCGCATCCCACATCTTGATGTAAGTGCCGTCCTTATAACCATGATCCTGTCTGAATTGATTGAGCTGGTTTTTTACCACGTAACGCTTGTACAGCTCGCCAACATCCATGCCAATGGTTTTTAGTGCTTCAAAGAATAGGTTGACCACCTGGTGGTATTTGTTCTCTGTATGATCGATGCAGGATTGTGCTGAGGCGGCGACAATTTTCTCGAAAATCTCAATCAGTTTTTCACCGTCTGGATCACGCTCTGGTTGCATCTCTAAAAAGGCTTCTGCGTAGCGAGTATCGCCAATATGGATACCTTCTGACATAATAAAATGCCAAATGTCTACCAACTCAACACGGGCATTGTCCCAGTCATGCTCAGCTTCAATGTTTTTCCAATGTTTCCAGTTAAACGAGTCAATGGCTTCAGCAGCTTCCATATAGATGCAACGGTGCCAAGAAATGATACGCCCTTCCTTGGTAGCGCCCTCAGTCCAGATCTCGCCATTGGTGGCGTCATTCAGCTCTTTCTGTAGGGCAAACATTTGTTGAATTTGATTCATAAATAAAACCTTATAATAGTGTGAATTTTGTACCGATAATTATAATCTAGACGCTGGTGAGTAAGACCTTAATTAACTGTGACCTGGGTGAGTGTTTAAGCCCCAACCCTGACCCAATTGTGATGCCACTGATTGACATGGCCAACATCGCCTGTGGTGCTCATGCAGGCAACGAGGACAGCATCAGAGAAACCCTAATGTTGGCGCAGCAACATCAGGTAGAAGTCGGGGTGCATCCTGCCTATCCGGACAAGGCCAATTTTGGACGCATTAGTCAGTCACTCTCAGTGAGTGAATTGGCACAATTAGTCAGTAATCAACTGTTAGATTTTCAGCGTATTTGCCAACAACTCAATCTGCAGCTGAGCTATGTCAAGCCACATGGCGCCTTGTATCACGACATGATGAATCGCCCAGAGGTGTTGGACGCCCTTTGTTCGGTGATCAGTCAAACGGGTGTTGATCTTAACTTAGTGGTGCAAGCGGGTTTTGCCGATTATGTGGCGCCTTATGAGAAGCGCTATGGCCTGAGGTTGCTGCACGAGGTTTTTGCTGATCGAGGTTATCGAGGGCTGGCCATGCTGCCTCGCACCGAGTCTGGCGCAGTGCTGAATGACCCGCAAAAAATTGTGGATCAATTCTGGCATTTTACAAACGATCAGAGTCTAAAGATTGATACAATTTGTTTTCATAGTGATAACCCGGCTTCTGTGGAAGCGCTTAAGCAATTAAATCATGCACAAGATTAGCCTGGCTGGCGAGAATTCCGTCTTGATTTATTTTGGTAATGCCATTGACAAGGCACTACCTGGGCATATTGCGGCTGTGACCAAACTGCTAAAATCGCAACTTTCATCGGTGATTGTTGATCTGATTCCTTCGTATACCTCAATCTTAGTGTACTACGACATCAGCCAAATTCAGTATCAAGCGTTTTATACGCAGCTTGATAATCTGCTGACCAAGGCGGTGATTGACGCCCAGGCACAAACGCCAGAGACGGTATACATTCCGGTGTACTATTCAACCGAGGTCGGCCTAGACTTAGCGCAACTATTGGCCGATAAAGCACTAAGCCTGGAGGAATTCATCGAGATTCACTCAACCCAGCCTTATTTAATCTACGCCATTGGCTTCGCCCCAGCATTCGCTTTTTTGGGTGAGGTGGATCAGCGTATCCAAGCACCCAGACTGGCCACACCTCGGGTCAGTATTCCCGCAGGCAGTGTGGGTATTGCCGAGAGTCAAACCGCGGTTTATCCAACCCAATCCTCTGGTGGCTGGAACATTGTAGGCCGCACCCTATTAGACCTGTCTCTAGACAATCCCGAGAGTGCTGAGCGCTTCAAGGTAGGGGATTATGTGCAGTTCTACCCAATTACCCGTGATGAATACCTGGATAACGGGGGTGTGTTATGAGTTTTAAGGTGCTAAAAGCAGGTTTTTTAGCCACCATCCAGGATTATGGTCGCCTAGACCACGGTGCCCAGGGTATGAGCCGATGTGGGGCGATGGACGAGCATGCTTACGCATGGGGTAACTATCTATTAGACAACCCTTTTAATGCCAGCGCCATTGAGATTACCTTTGGTGCGTTCGAGCTGCAAGCCACACAGGCTTGTCTGATTGCTGTCACTGGCGCTGATCTGGAATTTAGAATCAATGGTGTGCGTGCACAACTTTGGCACAGTCTGCAAATCTCTCCAGGCGACCACCTTAGCTGGGGCGTGCCTAAATCTGGTGTGCGGGCTTATTTGTGCGTGCGTGGTGGGTTTAATACTCAGCTATTATTTGGCGCCAGATCGGTTAATCTGCGTGAGCATATTGGTCGCAAGATTGAATGTGGTGAGGTCTTAAAATGCGATGAATCTAGCGCCGCAGCCGATCGCTTTATGCCCACAGAATATCTACCCAATTACAGCAATGAGGTGGTGCTACGTCTTTTACCCAGCTATCAGTTTAGTGAGTTTAGCATCAATCAACGCGATCTGTTTTTCAACCAAACTTACCAAGTGAGCAATGCCAGTGATCGCAGTGGTTGCCGCCTCTCAGGGGCGCCGATTGCGCTCAAGCGCGAGCGTATGATTTCTGAAGGCATGAGTTATGGCTCGGTGGAGATTGCCAATGACGGTCTGCCGATTATCCTGTTAAAAGACGCGCCAACCATTGGTGGTTATCCCAAAATTGGCACCGTATTTTCACTGGACTTGTCGCTCTTAGCGCAACAACAACCTGGCGCCAAAGTGCGCTTTACCCCAATCACCATTGACCAGGCGCAAACAGAACGTCTAAAGTTTAATCGTTTCTTTGATATTGTTGAGCGTTAAAGATCTGACAGAATAGCTCAGCGGTTTTCCGTGTGTCGTACAGGGCAGAATGCGCCTGTGCATTATCAAAGTCAATGCCGGCTTGAGCTAAGGCCTTGGCCAACACGGTTTCACCGTGATAGAGTGCTGATAGGCTGACCGTATCAATGGTGGAGAATTGATGAAAAGGATTTTTAAGCTTGGCTCGTTCACTGGCAGCATACAGAAAACCTAGGTCAAAAAAGGCATTATGACCCACCAAGATGGCACGCGTACAATCGGTATTTTTAATCTGTGTTCTGACTGCATTAAAGATTTGCCCTAGAGCTTCTTTTTCACTCACCGCTTGACGGAAGGGGTTGTTGATATCAATGCCGTTAAATTTAATCGCACTGTCTTCAATGTTGGCACCGACAAAAGGCTCTACGTGGAAGTGTAGTGGCGCTTGCTGATAAAAAACCCCCTGCTCATCCACATCAACCACCACCGCACAAATCTCTAACATAGCGTCAGTTTGCGCATTAAAACCTGCGGTTTCAATATCGACAACCACCGGCAGATAGCCACGAATACGATCTTTAATTAACATCTTTGAAATAGATTGATGAGTTGCGTTGATGGTCAAATTTTTGTTGTCGATGGCTTGGCAGGTCGCTGATCTTCATCACTGTAAAACCGTGCTTAGTAAACCACTGGCCACCATGCTTACTAAGGGCAAAGACCTTGTGAAAACCTTCTTGTTTGGCTTTCTCTAGCAGCTTATCCAACAACTGCTTAGACAGACCTTGATCTTGTTTGCTTTGCTTGACCGCTAAGGAATAAATCTCACCCGTAGAGCCCTCTTGGCAATCTTTTAAACCAGCACAAGCCACCAGCTCTTGATCTTCAAATAAGAGCACATAATCACTCAGGTTCTGCGCAATCTCAGCCTCTGTTCTGGGCAGAATTTTACCCTCACGAACAAACGGTGCAATCAGTGCGAGAATTTGCTGTGCGGTATTCAATTCAGCCTGCATAAACATGGGTAAAACCCGCTATTTTAGTCTAAAATTTAATTTTTTACTTATTTGATATGACAAATGCGAAGCGATACAGTTAAAAAAGGATTTGATAAAACCCCGCACCGCTCTCTACTGAGAGCCACTGGTCTTAAGGATGAAG
>CAZMJI010000037.1:0-10292 GCA_964566765.1 uncultured Piscirickettsiaceae bacterium | reverse complement strand
TGTCGGGTGTAAAAGTGATTCATAGTTCTAATGCTCGATTGTAACAAGTCTTTTTATCCAGGCCGGTGATTTTAGCTGCCAGCTTGGCGGCTTTAGAAGCGCCCATCTCCTCCAGCAGTAGTGGTAACAATTGCTCCAATAAGTCTCTGCCCTGGGTCTGGTCGTCTTTATCCACGCCAGCAACCAGCAACACGAACTCGCCTTTTTGATGCGCCTCATCTGCTTTTAGGTACTCGATCAACTCGGGCAGTGTGGCTGTGTTAATGGTCTCAAACGCCTTGGTCAATTCTTTGGCCAAACACACCAGGCGCTGATCGCCAAACACCTGTTGCATGTCCTGCAAACTGGCCAAAATGCGTTTCGGTGACTCATAAAAAATACTGGTGCCAGAGGTATGTAGCACCTCGGTCAAGGCTGCCAATCGCGCCTTAGACTTAACTGGCAAAAACCCCAAAAAGCTAAATTGATCGCTGGGTAGCCCTGCCGCGCTAAGTGCACTAATTAAGGCACTGGGACCTGGAATCGGCACCACCTTAAAGCCAGCTGCTTTGGCCTCACGCACCAGTACGTAGCCTGGGTCGGAGACCAGCGGTGTGCCGGCATCACTAATGAGCGCCAATTGCCTGCCTTGCTCTAGCTCGCGCAATATCGCCTGGGTTTTTTGCGATTCGTTGTGTTCATGAAAGGCTTGCAATGGGGTGCTGATTTGATAATGCGTTAACAGACGCTTGGAATGACGCGTATCCTCGGCCAGAATCAGATCGGCCTGTTTCAGCGTATCAATCGCCCTAAGCGTGATATCATCTAAGTGACCGATCGGTGTGGCAACAATATATAAACAACCTTCCATGTTTTCTCCCAAGCGCAAAACCGGCAATCAGGCTGAAGCTTTGGCTTTGAAATATCTTCAACAACACGGCCTACAACTGATTGAACGCAACTACCTAACCCAGCTGGGCGAGGTAGATATTATTATGCTTGATAAATCGTCTCAAACGCTGGTTTTTGTTGAGGTGCGCTACCGAAAACACGCCGACCCAGTGCGGGCTGTTGATACGATAACGCCTAGCAAACAACAAAAAATCGTCCGCAGTGCAAAGCACTACCTACAAACGCATGCAAATTATGCGCAATACCCATGTCGGTTTGATGTTGTTGGGCTAGAATCTGATTTAAAATATCCCAACATTACTTGGATTAAAAATGCATTCGATGCGTAAGCCCATGAAAAAACTCGTATTACTATCAGTTCTTGTTGCCAACAGCTTTTTACTCAGCGGTTGTTTGCCTGTGATTCAAAGTGCTTCTACCGTCAGCGGTGCGGTGGCGGTGGTGCATGAGCGCCGCTCAACCGGCGAAGTGATTGACGACAAAACCATCGCCCTGCAATTGCTAACCTGGTCGGTAGACGATGCCAAGCTAGCCGATGCACACGTCAACTTTATGTCATTTGACCGCGTGGTGCTGGTCACCGGTGAGGCGCCGAGCACTGACGTCAGAGACTACATCATCAGACAAATCCCGGTTGCTGATCCTAAGGTGGAGCGTGTGATTAACGAAATCACCATTGGTCCTAAGTCAGGTTATCTATCGCGCGCCAAAGATGCCGCCATTACCACGCAAATCGAAGTGTTCTTCCACGACCAAGAAGTGTTCCATCCAACCCATGTTAAAGTGATGACCGAGGGTCAAACCGTTTATCTCATGGGCAAGGTGACACAGCGCGAGGGCAACAAAGCCACCAAGATTGCCGCCAAAGCCAAGGGTGTGAAAAAAGTGGTTAAGTTGTTTGACTATCTAAAAGCGCGTCCGGCTGCCGAGATTGAGCGCGATAAACAACGTGAACTTGAGGCCAAGCGTCAAGCTGAGCTGGCCAAAGAACGCGCCGCTATTGAGGCCAAGAAGGCCGAACTTAGACGTCAGCTGCGTGAGCTGGGTGATACCAGCGAAGGTACGCCGTTTTAAGCTAGTACGCGCCTAACGGGCGCAAATGAATAGCGATGCTGGCCTGCAATAGGCCCTAAGTCTGTCAACGCCTGTAGGTGTGCCTTGGTGCCATAGCCTTTGTGCTGGGCAAACCCATAATCAGGAAAACGCGCATCCAACTCTAACATTTGTCGATCTCGAGTCACCTTGGCAATAATCGAAGCAGCGGAAATCACCGGCTCGCTCAGATCGCCTTTAACAATGGCTTGGCAATTGGCCAGGTCTGGGCAACGATTGCCGTCCACCAACAGCTGATCATAGTCAACCCCCAGGCCTGCAACCGCGCGACTCATGGCCAACATGGTGGCCTGCAAGATGTTAATCTGATCAATGGTTTGAGCATCGACTTCACCCACCGCCCACTGGCAGTTCTGGGTAATACTTTGATATAAGGCCTCGCGCTTTTTTTCGCTGAGTTTTTTCGAGTCGGTTAAACCCTCTAAGGCAAACTCGTTGGGTAGAATCACCGCGCCGGCCACCACCGAACCCACCAAGGGTCCGCGGCCAGCCTCATCAACGCCGACGATAATCACTGTCTAGCGCAGTGCTTTAAAACCAATATCGGTACGGTAGTAGGCGCCTGGCCAATTGATGTGCGCTAGCAGTTGATAGGCCTTGTCTTGCGCTTGTTGAATATCGGCGCCTAGCGCTGTTGCGCATAGCACACGACCACCATTGGACAATACCTGTTTGTCTGCACCCATTTTTGTACCCGCATGGAATACTTTGGCATCTTCATCATCAGCCGGCAGGCCAATCACTTCACCCGATTGATAAGCAGCTGGATAACCATCAGCGGCCAGCACCACACCTAGGGCAGCGCGCTGATCCCATTCGGCACTTGCCTGGTCCAGTTTGCCCTCGGTAGCCAATAGGCACAACTCAGCCAAATTAGATTGTAAACGCATCATAATCGGCTGAGTCTCAGGATCGCCAAAGCGGCAATTGTATTCCAGTACTTTAGAACGACCTTGGTCGTCAATCATCAGACCTGCGTATAAAAAGCCGGTGTAAGGGTTGCCTTCAGCAGCCATACCATCAACCGTTGGTCGAATCACCGTGTCGATGACATTTTGGAAAATGGCGTCGGTCACAATCGGTGCTGGCGAATAGGCGCCCATGCCGCCGGTATTCGGACCCTTATCACCATTGTCTCGGGCCTTATGGTCTTGCGAGGTGGCCATCGGCAAAATGTTTTGGCCATCGACCATAACAATAAAGCTGGCCTCTTCGCCGACTAAGAATTCTTCAACCACCACACGCGAACCTGCTTCGCCAAAACGATTGCCTTCAAGCATGTCGTTAATGGCATCTTCTGCTTCTTGCTGGGTATTGGCAATAATCACGCCTTTACCTGCAGCCAGACCATCGGCCTTAATCACGATTGGCACCCCTTTGTCTTTGACATAGGCAATGGCTGGCTCAACCTCGGTGAACACCTCATAGAAAGCGGTTGGGATGTCATTGCGAGCCAAGAAGTCCTTACAAAAGGCCTTAGAACCTTCCAATTGTGCAGCCGCTTGGGTTGGGCCAAAAATGGCCAGTCCTTGGGCTTGGAAATGATCAACCACACCCACCACCAGTGGCGCCTCTGGGCCAACGATGGTTAGGTCAACTTGCTCAGCCTTGGCAAACTCGGCTAAGGCCTGAACATCTTCTGAACCAATCGCCACATTGGTCAGTTTGGCTTCCAGCTCGGTGCCGGCATTGCCCGGCGCCACAAACACTTGTTCGATGTTGTCAAATTGGGCGCATTGCCAAGCCAAGGCGTGCTCGCGGCCGCCCGATCCAATAATCAGTAGTTTCATACGTATTCTTCGATAAATTCTTTAAATTTCTTGTGTGACATAATCTGTGTGCCATCACAATTAAAGGCCATGGCAATGGTTGAGTTAAACAGATTAATCACTGCTGATCGCAAATAATAACCTTCCAGATTTCTCAGTGCTGGGATGTGTTCAACAATAAATCGCAGGTCGTCTTCATTGGTCAGCTGCGTCATGGTTTCATTGCGCGCATGGAACGCCTCTTGCCATTCTTCTGATAAGAACTCAAAGGCATGGTCATGCTCTAGCATGTCGTAGTAGCGCTTAATCAACGCTTCTTTTTCTTCGAGTGAGATGGTGCCAAAATGGTGAAACACATAATCCGGCACCAAAAGGTCTTCGGCCAGATGCACTTCAACATTAAAGGGATCAAACACGCTTGAGGTTTTGATCTCACCATTGTTCAGACCAATCACAATACGGAAAACACCGGTAGACAGCAGCAAAAACAACACCACGTCTAGCAGGTCATCAATATTTTCATCCACCAGGTTACGCGTACGCTCTCGGTTATAAACACTGTCTCGCAGGCTTTTATCGCCTTTTACACTGCGCATTAAATTGTCATCAAAGTGATAACCAACTAAGGCGCTTTTTTGTTTTTTTCCAGTGTTCATAAGGGGCAATTATAGTCCAAAAAATCCAGCTTTAAACAAATAAGCGTTTTGGCGCCAAGGTGCCGTTTTTTGACAGCTGGCCAATGCCCAAAAATCGGCCAGATGGATCAAATAGTTTGACCAGCGACTCAGATCCCGCTTGTCCGGAATTGACCTTGCGGCCAAAGCTAATGTCTTCGCTGTGTTTAGCGTCTAGCTCGATACTGGAGAGCTTAGGCAACATGTCTTCGCTGGGCAGCAACTTGGCATCCAGTTGTGCCGGATCCTCTACCAAAGCCTCCAACGCTTCGAAACTGATCGCTTGGGCAATATCAAAATGCGCAAATCCAGTACGTCTAAGTTCCACCACATGCGCGCCACAGCCTAGAGCCTGGCCAATGTCTTCAACCAAAGAGCGCACATAAGTGCCCTTGGAGCAGCTGACTTCAAAACTCAGTACCTGATCTGTGTAGTCCATAGATGTTAACGCATAGATATGAACCGGCCGTGGCTTGCGCTCAACCTCAATACCCTGTCGGGCTAATTTATACAAAGGCTGGCCATCTTTTTTCAGGGCAGAGTACATCGGTGGTACTTGCAGACTCTCGCCCAAAAAACCACGTGCTGCCTCAAACGCCTGAGTCTCACTGATAGAACTGGCATCGGCCGTGGCAATCACCTGTCCTTCACTATCGCCAGTGTCGGTCTGTTCGCCCAATTTGGCACGCACCCAATAACGCTTATCATCATCGAGTAAGAATTGGGCGATTTTGGTGGATTGCCCCAAGCAAATGGGTAGCAACCCACTGGCCAGTGGGTCCAGTGCGCCAGTATGGCCAGCTTTTTGTGCGTGATAGAGGTGTTTGACTTGTTGTAGGGCTTTATTGGAGCTTAAGCCAGAAGCCTTATCCAGCAGCAGTACGCCATCAATCTCTCTGCCTTTTTTGCGTCTTGCCATAATCTTGGCTTAGAGCTTGGCAATCAAGTCTTCAATACGTGCACCGGCATTCGGCGCTGAGTCGTAGATAAAACGCAATGCTGGGGTGTGTCTGAGTTCTAAAGATTTGGACAATTGGGTGCGGAAGAAACCACTGGCCTTATCCAGCAGCGGTTGTACTTCTTGCTTGACACTCTCATCAACCGTATAGAAGATACGCGCACTAGAGAGGTCGCGCGCCGTTTCCACGTCGGTCACGCGGACCTGTTGCAGTCTGGGGTCGTTAACCTGGTGTCTGAACAGACCAACGAGCTCACGACGCATCAATTCATTAATGCGCTCGACTCGATAAGACGGTTGCTCAGCCATAATTTAGATGCTTCTAGCCACCTCAACGCGCTCAAATACCTCGATTTGGTCGCCTGGTTGTACATCCGTGTAGTTAAGCACACCGATACCGCACTCGGTACCTGACTTCACTTCCTTCACATCATCCTTGAAGCGTCGCAGAGACTCTAACTCGCCTTCGTAAATCACCACGCTATCACGTAGCACACGGATTGGCGAATCTCTACGCACCACGCCTTCTTCAACGATACAGCCGGCAATGTCACCAAACTTAGGCGACTTGAAGACGTCTTTCACTTGCGCAATGCCAATAATGTTCTCGCTGAGTTCTGGCGACAATAGGCCGCTCATGATCGCCTTCACATCATCAATTAGGTTGTAGATCACCGAGTAGTACTCGATGCGCACACCTTCATTGTCTGCAGTTTTACGCGCCACCGCATCAGCTCGCACGTTAAAACCAAGTACCAAGGCCTCTGAAGCTGCTGCTAGGGTAATGTCGGTATTGTTGATACCGCCCACGCCACTCGAAACCACTTTCACGCGGACCTCATCCGTTGACAATTCTTCTAGTGCTTCCACCAAGGCTTGTGCTGAGCCTCTTACGTCTGACTTCAGCAAGATGTTAACGGTAGAGACATCACCTTCTTCCATCTTCTGCAAGAAGTTGTCCATCTTCGCCGCCTGCTGACGTTGCAACTCAGCTTCACGATCTCTCGCCTTTCTAAAGTCGGCCACTTCACGGGCTTTACGCTCGCTCTCAACCACCAACACTTCGTCACCCGAATCTGGCACGCCCGATAGACCTAAAATCTCTACTGGGGTTGACGGACCAGCGCTCTTAACTGGCTTGCCTTGGTCATTCATGATCTGCTTAACCTTACCGTATTCCAGACCAGCAATCACAATATCGCCCTTGTTCAGTGTGCCCGACTGCACCAAGATGGTGGTCACCTTACCGCGACCCTTGTCAAGACGCGCTTCTAGTACCACACCTTTGGCTGGTGCCTCAACCGTGGCTGAGAATTCCAGCACTTCTGCAGTTAGACTGATGGCATCTAATAAATCATCAATACCTTGACCGGTGTGTGCCGAGACTGGCACCATCATCACATCGCCACCCCAGTCTTCTGAGATCACGTCGTGGGTTGATAGCACTTGCTTAATTTTGTCTGGGTTAGCTGCCTCTTTATCCATCTTATTAATGGCAACAATCAGCGGCACATCTGCTTCTTTGGCGTGCTTAATCGACTCAATAGTTTGCGGCATCACGCCATCATCGGCTGCCACCACTAGAACCACAATATCGGTGGCATTGGCGCCACGCGAACGCATCTTCGAGAAGGCGGCGTGACCCGGGGTGTCAATAAAGGTAATGGCATTGCCATTTGACTGTACCTGGTAGGCGCCAATATGCTGGGTGATACCACCGGCTTCACCATCGGCCACTTTGGCCTGACGAATACGATCCAGTAGTGAAGTTTTACCATGGTCAACATGGCCCATAATGGTCACCACTGGCGGTCTTAGTTGTTGATCGCCATCGGTATTCATCTCTGATAGTAGTGCGTCTTCAACGGTTTCTTCTTTGCTGGCAACACCCTTATGACCCATCTCTTCAACCACCAATAGCGCAGTATCCTGATCAATCACATCGTTTAGTGTGGCCATCACGCCCATGCCCATCAGCACCTTCAGCACTTCACCAGCCTTGGTGGCCATCTTTTGTGCTAGGTCTGAAATCTTAATGTTTTCACCCACTTCAATGGTGTGTACCACTCGGTCAACTGGCTTTTGGAAAGCGTGTTGTGCTTGCTCGTCTTGCACTTTTTGACTAAGACGGGTACGGTCTTTTTTCTTCAGCTTGCGCTTTGGATTTTTATTCGCCACGTGCAGCTCTTCACGTCTTGGTGTTGGCGCATTGCGTAGGCGTTTTGGCTTTTTCTCTTCCTTGTCCGCCGCTTTGGCAGGGGCTGCCTGCTCTTGCTTAACCTGCTCTTGGGCTTGTTCTTGCTTGGCTTGTTCTTGCTGAACCTTAAGCGCTTCTGCCTGTTCTTTTTGCAGACGAATCATCTCTTGACGCTTGGCATCTTGCTCGCGCATTTTCTCATCCGCTGCTCGACCTGCTTCTAGCGCTTCTCTGGCCTTTTGTGCGGCTTCACTGGCCGCGCTGTCAACGCTAACCGGTGCTGGCTTGCTGGCACGCTTTTTCTTAACCTGAACCTTAACGCCACCACTGGTATTGCCAGCGCTTTTGGCACTCGGTTGGCGTGACACCGAAATACTGGATTTGGAAGACGAGCGCTTAGACAGCGATCCCATGAGAATCTTTCTTTCTTCTGCTGAAATCTCCGATGCTTCGTTTTTACCTTCAATGCCCGCATTGGCCAGAATGGTAATCACCTCATCGGGTGTTTTCTTAAGTAGTTTGGATAACGTTTGAACTGTATGTGCCATAATCTTCTTGTTGGTTAAAGTCGTTAATAGTGGGTTTATCTCACTCCAATATTAATCGAACCAGCCTTCGTTCTCCCTTGCTGTCATGATAACAGCTGATGCTGCTTCAGTGCCAATATCTTGCACCTCTAATAACTCGTCAATTGAAAGCTCTGCAACGTCGCCAACGGTCTCGATCTCGGCTTCAATCAGTGCTTGTGCCAAGTCCTCATCGATACCTTCAACGCTCATGAGCACCTCTGACGCTTCCGCATCACCCAATGCTTGTACCAATTGTGCATCAGAAGCACGCTCTTGCAGCTCCTCTACCATGGCCACATCAAACTCTTCAATCGCCTCTAGCTCACCTGCGTCAGCGTCGGCCACCTCATTAATACCGCCAAAACCTTCTTCAATCAGCACGTTGGCTACTTCGGCGTCAACACCCAGTTGATCGGCCAATTTGTTGGCAGCTTTTTGTACTTCTTCGGCTTGTTTCTCGTCAGCTTCAGTGGCGCTCATCACATTTAGCTTCCAGCCTGTTAGTCGAGAAGCCAGCTTAATGTTCTGACCGCCTTTACCAATCGCTAGTGCCAGCTGATCATCTTCAACCGCGATGTCCATTGAACGCTTGTCTTCGTCCACCACAATTGAGCTTACCTCAGCAGGTGCCATGGCGTTGATCACGTATTGTGCCGGATCTTCGTCCCATAGGATCACATCCACACGCTCACCGTTTAATTCGTTTGATACCGCTTGCACACGAGCGCCGCGCATACCAATACAAGAGCCAATTGGGTCCAGACGACGATCCTTGGCCTTCACCGCTAACTTAGAACGCAGACCTGGATCACGGCTACCGCCCATAATCTCAATCACGCCTTCTGAAATCTCCGGCACTTCCATTTCAAACAGCTTCACCATCATCTCTGGCACCGTACGTGATAGGAAGATCTGTGCACCACGGTTGGATGACTTCACCTCTTTAATATAAGCACGGAGACGGTCGTTCTTACGTACCGACTCGTTTGGAATCAGGTCGAATTTAGAAATCATGCCGTCAACGCCGCCCATGTCTACATAGACATTACCACGGTCAATACGCTTAACCGTTACCATAATCACTTCGCCCACACGTGAGCTATAGTCATTAACGATCACCTCTCTTTCGGCTTCACGTACCTTTTGGATAATTACTTGCTTGGCAATTTGTGCCGCAATACGACCAAAGTCTTCGTTTTCAATTTGCTCGCGCTTGTAATCGTCAACCGCAATGCCTGGTGCATCTTTCTGGTGAACGTGCAGAATTGGATCGAACTCCGTACCATCGTCATCAACAAAGTTTTCACCGTCTTCGATCACCATCCATTGTCTATAGGTGGTGTAGTCACCGGTCTTACGGTCAATTTCAACGTGTGCGTCAATTTCTTTACGCTTTTTTGTTGCAACTGCCAATGCTTCTTCTAATGACTCAAACACATCTTCTTTAGAGATGTTTTTCTCATTAGAGATTGCTTCAACCATTAAAAATAACTCTTTGCCGTCCATGCTCGTCTATCTCCTGCTAAAAGTCTGCGATTAAGTTCGCCTTATCAATTAAATCAATGTCCAGGGTTACTGGACCCAATTCGGTCACCAACTCAATGGTGTTATTTGCCTCGCTCACACTACCAATGGTACCACTAAACTTGCGTTGACCATCAATCGGTCTGTGTGTTCTCAGCTTAATATCGTGCCCCAAGAATCGATGATAGTGTCCCAAGTGGAACAATGGTCGCTCGATGCCTGGCGATGACACTTCTAGGTTGTACTGAGTGCTAATTGGATCTTCCACATCAAAGATCGCACTCAACTGACGTGACACCTGCTCGCAGTCCTCAATGCCAATGCCGCGCTCGATATCAATATACACTCGTAGAATTGAGTGCTTACCGCTGGCCACATATTCAACGCCCACCAACTCATAACCCATGTCTTCGATCACGGGTTCGATCAACGCTGTAATTTTGTCACTAATTTTTGCCACGTGTATTTCACCTACTAAAAACCCCCTAAAAAGGGGGTTTTGAAAAAGTCTTCAAATTTTGGTAGCGGGGAGTGGATTCGAACCACTGACCTTCGGGTTATGAGCCCGACGAGCTACCTAGCTGCTCCACCCCGCAT
>CAZMJI010000036.1:0-11654 GCA_964566765.1 uncultured Piscirickettsiaceae bacterium | reverse complement strand
GCTGCATTTGGAGAAACTTCTACTAAATCTAAGCCTGCTTCCTCTGCCATTTCTCTGGCTTGGTTTGTGCTAACCACACCAATTTGCTCACCATCGGTGCCAACTAATCTAACTTCGGGAACTCGAATGTATTGATTAATTCGCGTTTTTGGCGTTTTTGCTTGATTTTTAATAATTACTCCTTAACTAATTCAACAAAGGCTGATACTGACATAGAACCAAGGTCTTCACCACCTCGTCTACGTACGGCAATCTGCCCTTCTTCCATTTCACGATCACCCACAACCAGTAGGTAAGGATAGCGTTGCATGGAATGCTCGCGTATTTTAAAGCCTATCTTCTCATTACGCAAGTCCGAAATCACCCTAAGTCCTTGTTTTTTAAGTTCTTGGACTACATTCGCCACATAATCGCTCTGCTTTTCGGAAATATTCAGCACTACCGCCTGAATTGGCGCCAGCCAAGCTGGGAATGCGCCTTCATAATGTTCGATCAAAATACCCACAAAACGCTCTAACGAACCAACGATAGCGCGGTGCAACATGACCGGGGTTTGTTTAGAGCCATCTTCAGCGATAAAGGTCGCATCCAGACGCGCTGGCATAGAGAAATCTACCTGCAAGGTGCCACACTGCCATTCGCGCTCTAGACAATCTTTCAACACAAACTCAATCTTAGGACCATAGAAAGCACCTTCGCCCTCTTGAATCTCAAATTCAATGCCTTTGGCATTTAGCGCCTGCGCCAAGGCTGCTTCAGCCTTATCCCAAACCTCGTCTGAACCCACACGCTTTTCTGGACGAGTTGAAAGTTTAATATCCACATTGTCAAAACCAAAGTGCTTATACACATCAAAGGTGAGATCGATAAAGGTTGATACCTCGGATTGAATCTGCTCATTGCTGACAAAGATATGACCATCATCTTGAACAAAATTACGCACACGCATAATGCCGTGCAAGGTGCCTGACGGCTCATTACGATGACACGAACCAAATTCGGCCAAACGTAGCGGCAGGTCTCGATAAGACTTTAGACCTTGGTTAAAAATTTGAATGTGTGCCGGACAATTCATCGGCTTCACCGCATAGTCGCGATTCTCACTATGAGTGGTAAACATGGCATCACCAAACTTGTCCCAATGACCTGACTTCTCCCACAAACTGCGATCAATCAACTGCGGTGTACGCACTTCCTTGTAGCCATTGTCTTTAAATACCGAGCGCATGTACTGCTCAACAATTTGATACAGGGTCCAACCCTTTTCATGCCAGAACACCATGCCGGGTGCTTCTTCCTGCATATGGAATAAATCTTGGGTTTTGCCAATCTTGCGGTGGTCACGTTTTTCTGCCTCTTCTAAGCGCTCTAGATAGGTTTTTAGATCATCCTTAGACGCCCAAGCAGTACCATAAACACGTTGCAACATCTCATTGTTGCTGTCACCACGCCAGTAAGCACCGGCTAGCTTCATCAGTTTGAAGGCTTTAAGCTTAGACGTTGACGGTACGTGAGGGCCGCGACATAAGTCAATAAAATCTCCCTGCTGATACAGTGATAAAGTTTCGCCCGCTGGAATCGACTCAATAATCTCAGCCTTGTAATGCTCGCCTTTGGCTTTAAAAAATGCAACGGCTTCATCACGATCCATTTCAGAGCGCTCAATCTTTAGATTTTGCTTGACCAGCTGATTCATGTTTTTCTCAATCTTGGCCAGGTCACTCTCAGAGAAACCATCCTTGTAAGCAAAGTCGTAGTAAAAACCATTGTCAATCACCGGACCAATGGTCACTTGCGCCTCAGGATAAAGCATCTGTGTGGCTTGCGCCAATAGGTGCGCCGTTGAGTGGCGAATCACTTCTAGGCCTTCTTCGTCTTTGGCAGTGATGATCGAAACACTGGCATCTTCAGCAATCACGTGTGAAGCATCAACCAACTCGCCATCAACCTTGCCTGCCAAGGTCGCCTTGGCCAAACCTGAACCGATTGACTTGGCAACATCAAACACACTCACTGGTGCATCAAAGCTCTTTTGTGATCCGTCTGGAAGGGTAATAACTGGCATGCTCTATGGGACGCTTAAGTGGTCAAAAAATAAAACGCTTTATTTTACCTGATTGTCCTGGGTAATTTGCTCAATCATCAGCTGCAATGACTCATTTCCCATCCACTGATTCACCGAGAGTTTATAGGCAATGGTGGCCAAGCCAATGGTGACTTTTTCTTGGAAGAAAGCAATCGACTCAAAAACCTGTGAATGGCCGGGTACTTGCAGCGTGCACTTCAGGTGCTTACCACCCAAGACTTTTTGCTCAAGAATCTCAAATTCATTAAAAAAGATTGGCTCCGAAAACCCCTGACCCCAAGGGCCAAATGCTTGAATCAATTTGGCATTAACAAGGCTGATCTCATCAACCAATAACTCACCATCGGTGAGAATCTCCAGCTTGGGCATCTCGCCGGCAAGATGCGCTTCAACCGCTTGAGAAAACTCACGCTTAAAGGACCAAAAATTCTCCGATTTAATGCTTAGGCCCGCTGCCATCGCATGACCACCAAACTTTTCAATCAAGGCTGGATTCTGTCGGTCTAATAAATCCAATAGGTCTTTGATATGCACACTGGGAATAGAGCGAATCGAGCCTTTAAGATAATCACCCGATTTGGCAAACACCGCCACCGGGCATTGGTGCAGTTCTTTGAGCTTGCCCGCCACAATGCCGACAATGCCTTCATGCCAAGACGGGTCAAACAAACTCAGAGCAAAACTCTCGCTGGCCTCTTCCTGCTCTTCAACAATGGCCAAAGCCTCACTCTGGATGCGATCTTGCTCTTGGCGACGCTGTTGGTTAAAGGCTTCCAGCTCTTTGGCATAACGCCTGGCATCGTGCTTGTCACGCGTGAGCAAGCATTTAATGCCGCAAGAAATGTCACTGAGTCGCCCTGCCGCATTCAGTCTGGGTGCCACAGAAAAACCCAAATCAGCAGCCTGTAATTGTTCCGCCTTGCGATTAGAGACCTCAAGTAGCGCCAAAATCCCCGGTGAACACTGCTGCTGACGAATGCGCTCTAGACCATGATTGACCAAAATTCGATTGTTTTGATCCAGCTTAACCACATCGGCCACCGTGCCCAAGGCCACCAAATCCAATACCTCTCTAAGATCGGGCAGCGGTATCTGCTGTTTGGCAAAATAACCCGTTTGATGTAGATGGGTTCTAAGCGCTGAGAACAGATAAAAGCAGACACCAACACCGGCTAAGTGCTTGGAGGCAAAGGTGCAGTCTTTGGTGTTGGGATTAATAATCGCATCGGCCTTGGGTAGGGTTTCTGAAGGCAGGTGGTGATCGGTGATAATCACATCAATACCCTGCTCTTTGGCCAGCTGCGTGCCTTCAATACTGGAGATACCATTATCAACGGTAATGATCAAATCAGGTTGTTTCTCACGCTGAGCTAAGGCAACAATCTCAGGTGATAGACCATACCCATGCTCAAAGCGATTGGGCACCAAAAAATCGGCATACTTGGCACCCATTAGGCGCAAACATTTAATCGCCAAGGCAGAGGCTGTGGCGCCATCGCAATCAAAATCACCGATGACCAAAATTGTGCTTTGCTGCTCAAGATGCCGAGTCAAGAGTTCAAGTGCCTTGGACAGATCGGGAAACTCTGGCTTAATCAGCTGTGCCAAGGAAAGCGAGAGTTGCGCTTCACCAACACCGCGTGCAGCATAGATTTTTTTTAAGAAATTGGGGATATCGTCAGAATATGACTCAAAGAGGATTGGGTCGATATCTCGAATCAACATAAGCTCTAGTCCACCGAACTGACGGCACGAATATGTGCGTCAAATAGTTTGTCTGAAGAACCAACACCACCATAGAAGAACGGCACATCAACCGCCACCTCGGCATCAACCTCATCCGCCGACCAATAAGAGGCTGCTTGCGTCTGTGGAAAGAAATTAAGGTCAATCAGCAGATGGCTGTCGCCATAGTGAACCAGGGTTTTTAATTCGCGTTCACTCGGCAGACGCCAATTGCCTTGCTGGCATAATTTGGCTTGATTGAGTGCCGCCACATAACGCTGGGTATTGCAGCGCTCACCCCAGTGACAATGACGAGAGTACGCACCATTCTCAATTCCGGTTTTGCCGTCAAACCAGCTATAGGTATTGTGTTGATGCTGCAGGCCCTGGCCAATGCTTTTAACTTCCCAGAGCAACTTAGATTGGTCGTCTAAGACACAGGCAAATTCAGTGGCTGTAGGCTGTAGAATGTCGCCCCGCTCTGATACCTTGTAGAGCTTTGCTTGAGTACCCAGACTCAAACTCAGCAAAACCATACTAATGAATAATCTAGGCATTGATTAAATCGCAAATACGTTTGGCACTCTCTGGCGCCATGTTTAGGCCGTTACGAAAATGCCCGGTGTTGTGATAGAGGTTTTGATAGCGTGCATCTCGGCCTAGAATCACCTTGGAAGAGCGTGTTGCTGGTCTTAGACCCGCCCAATGATGTACCACCGGATAAGCGCTAAGTTCCGGGAAGCGGGTGATGGCAAATTTAAATAAGTCTTGCCCAACCTGGGCATCGATTGTCTTATCAAAACCAATGTCTTCCATGGTCGACCCCACCAAGATTTTGCCATCTTCACGAGGAATGATATAACGCCCCTGATCCAGCACAATATGCGCTAGCAAATCTGGCTTGGCACCAATCACAATCATCTGCCCCTTCATGGGAAATACTTGCTCCTGCAGGTCCAGCCACTGCGACGACCAAGCGCCCGAACAAGTCAGCACTTGATCGGCCAGATATTGGCCTTGATTGGTTTCAACACCCAAGACTTTGTCACCCTGATCAATCAAGCTTTGTGCCTCAACCCCTTCAATAATCTCAACCCCCAATTGCTCGACATCGCCTCTCAAGGCTTGTACCATTCTGGGATTTCTGACCTGGGCAATACTCTCAAACAGCGCACCCCTGTCATGCGTTTGATAACCCACGCCAAACTTATCCAGCCAAGCCTGAGCTTGACTGGAATCATACTCATCCATCATCAACAGGCCGGTTCTGCGATACTGCGGATCCACGCCGCTGGTGTCTTGAATTTGCTGGCAAAGCTCTTCATAAACGGCCTGAGAGGCCAGAGACAATTCATTAGTCAAATCGTCATAATGCCAGGGGTAAAGTGGCGAGATAATACCACCACCCGCCCAGGAAGATTCCTGGCCACAAACTTGCTGGTCGATCAGTGTCACCTTGGCACCTGCCTGCGTTAAATACTTGGCACTCATCATGCCAATCACACCACCCCCAACAATTAAACAATCACTCATGTTTTTTACTATCCGCTATTAATAATAGGATCACACCCAATACAATCCAAGTGTCAGCCAAATTAAACACTGGCCAATACCAATCATTATAGTGAAGATCGATAAAATCTACGACCTTAGATAAGCTAATTCGATCATATAAATTACCCAAGGCGCCGCCCAAAATGAGGGACAAGGCGACCAGCTTTAGGCGCTCAGTAGTTGGGGTTCGGTACATCCAAATCGCCAGCGCCAAACTCAGCAGTATGGAGATGCTCAATAATAGGGTTTTCTGCCAGAACACATCATCTGCCAACAGGCTAAACGCCGCGCCCGGATTGTGCACATGAGTCATCGATAAATACGCACTAAGCACCCAAGACTCGCCCAGTGCCATATTCGCCATCACCCAGTGCTTGCTCCACTGATCCAGCAGTAGCAGCCCTAGGGAGAGAAATAAGTAGCGTTTCATGCTTTGTTGGGATTGAATTTAATAATGGTGATAATTGGGATCGCAAAACCCACAATAATCACGGTCCATAGCAAGGCGCCCAGCTCACTATAATCCTGCGGGGTAGTGATCACACCATCGGTGATCACTTCGCGAGAGACCACAAAGAGTTTGTTTAGATATTTGGTTAATAAGCCGCCAGCCGTTAAGGCAATGTTCATCAGTGAGGCCATTAGCGCGAACCAAGTGCCCTTCTTACCCTCGGGTGCGTAGATGGCTACCAGGGTGAGCATCAGCACTTGGGCAATATAGTCAAAAGGTGAGGAAATCGCGGTATCCACCAAGGCCACGGTTCTGGCTTCAATGCCAAGTGCAGTGTGCAGGTCATAGTACATGGCCACCACTGGCATCGACAAAATGGTGCCGATCACGGTAAGGAAAATCAACACCTGGGCGATGTCGCGTTTAATAATAAACTTGGCGGAAAACCACATACCGGCCAGGGCAATACCGCCACCAATCGCGGCCAGCTTGGCAAAGAACGATTCGTCAAAGCCCAGTACATCAATCTGCCACCAGCTCAGACCCGCACCCACCGAGGGCATGGCGCGATAAACAAAGATAATAATCATCGCCATCTTAATATGACGAATCGCATCTTCGCTCAAATCGCTGATCAAATTATTAAGTAAGTACAACACCACACCGAGTGAAATCACAAATACAATCTCTTGTGAATAGGCAATATCGTTATAGCCCATTAACACCACAAACACCGCAAACAACAAGCCACCAAATAGCACCTGCTTGTTCATGGGTGAGATGGCCACTGGATTGAGCCTCACCAGGGTCACACCTAAGATGGATAAGAGTGGTACAAACAAGGCAATCATAAACACCTTTTCCCGCTCATGTTCATACACATCAGCCAGCTCACCGCCGATCCAACCGGTGAGAAAAATCGCCAATCCTAGCGACAATCTGGCCAATACTTGAATGGTAGCCAGCTCATGATGAATCTCTTCTTCGCTTTGGGTTTTGTCCACCACTTCGGTGGTCATGGTGTCTGCCACCACATCTTGCATAACAAAGCCAATCACCGCAATCACAGAGGCAAAAATATAGACCGATTTTTTAGAAAAACCACTCACCATCTGATAATCACCGACCACGGCAATCATCAATAGCGAGCTGATGGTGATCAGCAGTGCGCCAATATAAACATAGGATTTGCGATTGGAGCCAAATAGATTGACACTGTCCACCATCTGCCCAAAGATCATTTTCACCGTCCAGGGTACGGCCAACCAAATTCCCAACTCGGCCAGGTCTGCTGCGCTCATGTCCAAGGTCTCTTTCACCCAGAAATTCTCAGCAATAGCGGTAAACACACTACTACCATAAGCAAAGTAAATCAGAAGCAGTGGCACATAGCGCAAACGCAGTGCGCGAATCGGTGTCAAAAAGAGATCTAACATCTGGGTTTTAATTGCGAAAACACCTGATTATTATAGGGGCTGCGTAGGTTATAATTTGCTTTTATTGTTTTTTAAGAATGAGGGAGATTTATGGGATTTCTAGAAGGAAAAAGAGCCTTAGTTGTGGGTGTAGCATCTAATCGCTCAATTGCTTGGGGTATTGCAGAGTCGATGGCCAAACAAGGCTGTGAAATTGCACTCACCTATCAGACTGACAAATTAAAAAAACGTGTCGAGAAATGTGCTGAAGTTTGCAATTCAAACATTGTAATTCCTTGCGATGTATCGACCGATGAATCTATTGACAGCACCTTCGCTGAACTCAAACAACATTGGGACAATTTTGACATCCTGGTGCACTCGGTTGCCTTTGCTCCACGTGATGCGCTGGATGGTGGTTATATCGACGCCACCACACGTGAGAACTTCGCGGTTGCACATGACATCAGCTCGTATAGCTTTACCGCGCTGGCCAAAGCAGCAATGCCAATGCTAAATGATAATGGTGCCTTGCTAACGGTGAGTTATTTGGGTGCGATTCGTGCGGTACCAAACTACAACGTCATGGGTGTGGCCAAGGCTTCACTAGAGGCTAATGTGCGTTATATGGCGGCAGACCTAGGCCCTAAGAAAGGTATTCGTGTGAATGCCGTCTCAGCCGGCCCAATTAAGACCTTAGCAGCCTCAGGTATTGGTGATTTTGGCAAGCTGTTAAACTACGCAGCTGAGTCTTCAGCACTGAAGCGCAACGTCACCATTGAAGAGGTGGGCAATGCATCGGCTTTCCTATGTTCAGACCTGGCCTCAGGTATTACCGGTGAAGTCACCTATATTGACTCAGGTTATAACTTCTACGTCAAAGCACCTGACGAGTAAGCTTAACCAATCCAATAAAAAAGCCTCGCTAAGCGAGGCTTTTTTTGTGCAGTTTATGAGTGCTTAATTGTATTGCGCCTTCATCTGTTTTAAGATGGATTTCATGTCTTCATGCCATCTAAAAATAATCATGCGCTCCTCATTGGTCTCAACCAGGGGTAATAGCACAATCGGCGCAGTACCGACAATTAAGGTGTGCTTACCTTCTTCCATCACCGTAAACTTCAGTGGAAAATAAGGCGCCAATTCTGGATATTTTCGACTTAAATCCTTCATCTCTTGATAATTACCATAAAACAAGATGCGATACTTGTCCGACTTGTAGTGGCGCTCATTCAAAGCAAAATCACAGCGCTGCAGATAAGCAGATTTGTAGTTGTGCGCCTTAATCGACTTACTTAATGCTGTCCAAGCATACGAGAATTTGGCATTAACACGTTCTAGCAGTAATTCATCATTGGCTGCAAATGCCGATGTTGAGAATAGACTCAACGCCAAAATAAGGCTTCTGATTACCATAGCGACTCCTCAACCATTTCTTTCATTTTTTCAATCAACTCATCCGCTGCATCATTCATCTCGGCATTATTAAAACGTCGAATGGCATGCTTATAGTTCTCGATGATCACCAATACCTGGCCTTCCTCAGTCTCAACCACTGTCGCGCGACAAGGCAGAATCACCCCTAAGCGCGGATCGATCTTCAAGAAAGTCTGCATGTTTTTAAAGTTACAAAAACGCACCACTACTTGTTTTTCATCGCCCGGCTCTTCACCCAGGCCTTCGAGTAGATAACGCGCTGGATACACCCTAAAGTTGTAAGCTGCTGCTGCATTTTTTAAACTATCAACCGTTGCTGGCAGATCCTTAGACGACTCATACACAAACGACAATGGCTCATCAATCACTTCTTTCTCGAGTGATTCTTTACGCTCAAATGAGCGGATGTAAGCCACTACATCGCTGGCCATCCGATCGCTAAAGTTGAATTCCTTACCAAAGGCCATCATTTCAGTATCATCGATACCATTGAGAATGATGTGCTTAATCATCTGGTCTGGCGCTGAACGCAAGAAGCCTGGGTTGGCTAAGGCTGGTGGCGATACCACACGATCTTTCTGCCAAGAGAAATTCTTACCCACGCCCTGACCACCTTGCAACTGGTCACCATGACATCTTAGGCAATATTGCTGATACAAAAACTCACCCGCATTCGGATCGCCAACCACCGGCTCATTCGGATAAACCGGCGCTTCTTTACCAGCGCGCAGGAAACGAATCAGTTTGGCAATCTGTGCATCAGATAGGTTAAAGGCTGGCATCACACGACCTGGTCTGCCATGACGAATGGTATTTTTCAGATAACTGTCTGGGTGATTGGCAATGGTGCTTCGATACAGTGGCAAGCCCAATGAGCCTTGACGCGAAAAACCGTGACATTTTTCACAGTTTTCAATATAGATTTCTTTGCCACCGGCAAAGCCAATCAACGGTAATAAAATCAATACCGAGAAGATTTTAAATTTCATATCCAATGCTGTTAACCCCTTAATAAGCATAGTCTAATACACTACGACAAAAATCACTTGACGTATGTCAATTTTAAGTCAATAAATTGCGGCAAAAAGTGATTATTTTTCAGTGATGAAAAACAGCGGTTAAATGCTATAGACGATCAGCAAAAATCTGGATATCGGCCGAGCTTCTTAGACTTCTTAGCGTGCCGGCAAATAACTCATCTGCTTGATTGATCAGTAGCGCATTACTCAGCGCCGCACCCAAGGCTTTGTCTTCGGTTTTCACCGCTGAGAGCTCAATCAGCGCCGATCTATTAGCATCTAAGCTGCCACCTAAGTAACTTAAGGCGCCTGCAGAGGGTTTAGACATGGCAAACACCTGTGACAGTAGTGCTGTATCCAGCGCTTTATCTTCACGAGATACCCATTTAGCCTCAGACAGACTCAGCTGGTGTTTTTTCATCAACGCCTCAGCCTGTTGCTGATCGCCAGATTGCAGACTCTCGGCCAGTGTTTGCGCCAATTTGTCGGTCCAAACTTTGGCAGCAGAGAGCTTAAGCTGAGCTTTAATCTCAGCTTCCACTTCCCTTAGCGCTTTGGTGCGTTTGGCTTGTTTGTCGCTCACGCGCAGCACCCAATACTTATCGCCTGAGAGCTCCAACACCTCGGAATTCTCACCTTTATTTAACACCGCATCTGAGAAGGCGCTGGCAATCACTTTCTTGTCATAGTTGCTGGCATCTTCATCAAAGAAATCACTGCTGGCCAGCTTAAGGCCCATCTGCGCAGCCACTTCTTCTAGAGAACCTTCATAAGCCAAATTGGCCAATTGCTCGGTCAGATTGTAAAGCGCTTGCTGTACTTGCTGTTGGCGATAGAGTTTTTCAACCTCCGCTCGAACGGTCTCGAAACGCTTGGTTTCACCGCCTTTAACCGCATTTAAACGAATGATGTGATAACCAAAATCAGATTTGACTGGTGCACTGGTCTCGCCCACTTGCATGGCAAAAACGGTATTCTCAAAAGCTTCAACCATCACTCCTTTGGTGAAAAAGCCTAGGTCACCGGCATTGTCTTTAGAGCCTGGATCTTGGGAATGCTTAGCCGCCAATTGAGCAAAATCGCCGCCCTTAGAGAGCTGATCGTAGATGCTATTTGCCGTTTGTTCGTCGGCCACCAAAATGTGTTGTGCCTGGCGCTCTTCTTCGCTGCTAAAGCGTGCCTGTTCGTCCTCATAATAATTAAACAAGGCGTCTTCATCAACCACCACCTCTTTAGAGGCTGTCTCTGCAGACAACTCAACATAATCGATCTTCACTTTGGCCTTATCGAAAAAGCGCGTTTGATTCTCGTCAAAGTGCGCTTGAATTTGCGCCTGACTAACTGTGGCTTGGTCCAAGTAATCAGCAGCCTTAAGTGTGACAAAACGCAGTTGACGCTGTTGATTGTTTAGCGCCTCTAGACGCGCCAAAGCCGATGGCGTGATAAAAGCCGAATCTAATAAGTTGTACTTAAGCTGGGTTTGGGTTAGTTCGCTGGCCTTAGAGGTCTCATAACTAAACTTGCTATAACCATTGAGTCTAAGAATCTGCTCATAGCGCTCAAGTGAAAATTTGCCATCCACATGAAATAGATCGTTGGCCTGAATAATTTGGCTCAACTCTTGGTCGGTGGTGACGTGTGAAAGTTGATCAGACAGGCTGTTTAACAGCGCTTCGTTGATCATTTTCTCCAGTACAGAACGCTTTAAGACCGCGTCAAAACTGTTGTCATATTGCTTGCCTAACTCTTGCTGCAAGCGACGTTTTTGTGGGTTAAACTGCGTCAGAAAAGCTTCTTTAGAAATGTCTTCATCATCGACGGTTGCTACCACCACATTAGAAGCACCAGTGAAGTATTCATTAATACCAAATAAGGCAAAAGGAACGGTGATTAAACCAACAATAAGATAGGCCAGCCAGCCTTTAGATTTGTTTCTGATTGCGCCTAACATAAACGATTTTATAAGT
>CAZMJI010000035.1:0-11978 GCA_964566765.1 uncultured Piscirickettsiaceae bacterium | reverse complement strand
AATTAATAGCCTTAACCGTTGGATCATCCGCACCACCACCCGTTGCATAAGCATCAAACTTATCACTACTGGTTTGCTTATCTTTAAGCACACGACCTGGTACACCGACCACGGTTTTACCCGCTTCAATGGATTTCACTACCACTGAATTAGAGCCTACTCTTACACCCTCGCTTAGCGTGATTGGCCCTAAAATCTTAGCACCCGCACCAATGACCACATTGTTCTCCAAGGTTGGATGACGCTTACCCTTTTCCCAGGAAGTACCGCCTAAAGTTACACCGTGATACAAGGTACAATCATCACCAATCTCTGCAGTTTCACCAATCACCACACCCATGCCGTGATCAATAAAAAAGCGTCGGCCAATCTTTGCGCCCGGATGGATTTCAATACCAGTCAACCAGCGCGCCAGCATCATGATAAAACGTGAGAGCCATTTAAGTTTTAATAGCCACAAGCGATGCGCCAGACGATAAAACATCATAACCTGCACGCCTGAGTAGCAAGTGATAATCTCAAAGGTGTTTCTGGCCGCTGGATCGCGATCAAAAACGCTTTGAATGTCTTCGATAAATTTCATGGAACACATTATATCAGTTGTAGTCAGCCAGATACTTAAAGCGCTTGTAGTTCCACAGATATTGCTCGGGTGCGCGTCTCGCTAAAGATTCAACTACTTGGTTCATCAACAGCAAGTCCTCTTTAAGATCGCCCGAATCTGAGCTGATGTTAACCGCTTCAAAGTTAAGTTCAAAGCCCTGGCCTTTAGGCAGGCGATAGGCCCAAGTTAATACCACCTTGGCCTTATTTTTTCTCGCCAGCTTGGCTAATAGTGTCATGGTGTAGGCATCTTGATTGAAAAACGGCACAATCTCACCACTGTCTCGACCTGGAAACTGGTCCGGCAAGATTCCGATCAGCTCACCCTTGGACAAAGCTCTTTGTAGTTTAATCACGCCTTTTTTATCAGCGCTGGCCATCGATAGATTGCCCTGCTGTCGATTGGCAAATAACCACCTCTCTTGTGCTTGGTTTTTCAGTGGTTTGTATAAAAAGGTCACTGGCTTGGTGAGCGAAAGTACACGGCCGGTAATCTCCCAACAACCAAAATGTGGTACCAGTAAGATGGTTGGCTGATCACCTTCAAGCGCCTCTAGTCCATTAATTGAGACGACTTTTTGCTGGTTTTTATCGAAACTTCTGAGCCAAATATAACTGGATTCGCTCAGCGCCTTACCTGTCTCCATCAAGGATTGTTTGGCTAATTTAGCTCTATCCTGCTGAGTCAGATCTGGAAAACACAGCTCAAGGTTTCTAACCACCACACGCTTGGTTTCTGTATTAAAAGCGTACAACAAGCGCCCAATCAAGGCACCTAAGGCATGATTTAAACGTAAAGGTAAGATGGCAAAAAATTGTAGGATTAGCTTAATCATTGACCTCGTCCAGCATCGGCTTCATGGCGCTCAATAGGTTTTTGTACAAGTTCGGCGTGCGTTTTTCTTCAGCCAACAACCATTGTTTAAAGTGCTCTCGTTCGGTTGGCATGGAAAAACACGCCGGACACGAATCCGCAATCACCGGCAAGCTAACCTCTTTGGCAAAATCAGCCAATTGTCTTTCACGCACATAGGCCAAAGGACGAATAATGCGAATGTCGCCCGCATCATTGATATAGTGCGCTTTCATGGTTTGTATTTTGCCATTGTGGCACATCGACATCATCAGCGACTCTGCCAAATCATCCAGATGCTGACCCAGGGCCAATACATTGTAGTTTTCGCGTCTGGCCACTTGATACATCAAGCCACGCTTAATACGAGCGCAAAACGAGCAGTAGGAATCGCCGCGCATGCTTTCCTTAGCCTGTTCCAAAATCGGAAACTCCTCAAAGAAATACGGGGTTTCAAACTGCTGGAAAAAGCTCTCTAAGGCCTGTGGTTCAAAGCCCTCCACCTCGGGGTCGATGGTAACCACACCGAGCTCAAAGTGAATTGGCGCATGACGCTGAAAATGCCTTAGAATGTGGAATAGGCTTAATGAGTCTTTACCACCAGAAACCGCCAATAGTACGCGATCCCCTTCTTTAATCATAGAGAAGTCGTGAATGGCGCGACCCACCGGCTTAACCAAGAGTTTGGGAATTTTTAATTGCCGTAAAACCACTGTGTTTGTCTTTGTTGTGTCTGTGCATCTAGCTCAGACTTAGGTGTTAAGACACAAGCTGTTGGCTCGCTTGGGGTAAGCGTTAACGACAAATCTCTTAACGTATCATCTCTTAGCACGCTAAGGGTAACCAGCTGTCCCGGCTTCAGCGCCTTTATAACGCCATTTAGCGCCTGGTGGTCGACCTTGGTCTGATCAATGGCCACAATCACATCCCCCACATACAGGCCTGCCTGATGTGCACAACTTTGATTCAGCACCTGAGTAATCACCGAGCGACCTTCAACCGATTTATGACTGATACCTATCTCTGATAAGTCGTCAACCTTATGGGTAAATTGACAGTCAATGCCCACATAATCAAACGCTTCAACCAGTGGCAGCTCTACGGTATCTTCAACATAGTTTTGGAAAAACTCAGAAAAATCGGTACCCGTGAGCTCAGCGCACACTGCCTCAACCGTATTGTCTTCGGTACCTGTGGCCTGGTAATGCTGCCAGATGTGTTGAAGCACATGATCCAGTGTGTGCTGATCATTGCTGCGTTTGCGAATCTCGATATCTAGCACAAAGGACAGCAGTGCACCTTTGGCATAATAACTCACGATCGCATTTGGCGCGTTCTCATCCTGCTGATAAAAACGCGTCCAAGCATCATAACTGGACTCTGACAAGGATTGCAATAAACGACCCTTAGCTCGCTGCACACGCGAGATTGTTTGCGCAAATAAGTCTAAATAAGCCTCAGGGGTGATCAATTGACTGCGCAACAACGACAGCTCGTCATAATAAGAGGTAAAGCCTTCGTATACCCAAAGTTGATGCGTATAGTTTTCGGTGTTTAAATCTAAGTGATGGAAGTTACTGGGTTTGATGGTTTTAACCCACCAAGCATGGAAATATTCGTGTGAACATAAGGCCAAGAATTTGGCGTAATCTTTACTCACACCTTGCGCATCTATCTCAGGCAGATCTTTTCTAGAGCAAATTAAACTACTGGATTTACCATGCTCTAGACCACCATAACCCTGTGTTCTAACCAAGGTTAAAAACAGGTATTGATCAAATGGCATGTCGCCAAAAAAGCCCACGTGATGTTGGCAAATTTGCGTTAAGTCCTCACTCAGTCTATTTAGATCTGCCTGATGCGAACCACTAATGGCCATGCTGTGCTGAGTGTCATTCACCTTAAAGTGCAACCAATCCAGCTTGGCCATCTCCACTGGATGGTCAATTAGCTCAGCATAATTCTCAGCACTAAAGCCTTGACCCTTGGTTATTAGCGTGGTGGCAATCTCCCACTCATCAGGGACCTGTATCGACACGTCACAAGGCTGTTGCTCTTGACCCAGTGGTAGTAAGAACACGCTACTACCATTAAAAAATCCGCGATCTATATCAACGTAGGCTGAGCGCACCGATAAATCAAATGCGTAGACCTCATAAGACAAAGTAATGGGTCCGTCACAGGGTTGGGTAATCCAATGATTTTTATCCAGCTTTTTAATGCCTACTGCTTGATCTTGGGAGCTGGCATGCATACTCACAATATGCTTGGAAAAATCTCGAATCAAATAACTGCCTGGAATCCAATTCGGCAGCGAGAACACTTGGCCTAATGGGTTGGGATTATCCAGTGTCAACTCAACGGCAAAAAGGTGTGCGTGATGATCTTTAACCGAGAGCTGATAAGAAAGACTCATTGGACTAGGGTGTCGATACTGGCTTGATAGTCTAAGACAGCTTGCTGATAATTTTTAGCCGACTTGGCGTAGCTAATTCGAGCGCTCATGGCATTATCTTGTGCGCTAATCACCACACTGGCTTGTGAATTGCCATCAGCATAACGCTTTTGCTCTTCAGCCGCCCTGTCTTTGGCAATCAGCATTTGTGCTTTACTTAGGTCCAACATCTCGGCCAAGAGTCTGATCTTCTCTAAATTTACTTTGGCGCTGGTGTGCAGCTCAAGCAGGGTTTCTAAGCGTGTCTGCTCAGCATTGTTCATTTGCACCTGGGTTTTTTGCACCGCTGAATTCGACGCCGTGGCGCCCAATGGATAAGATAGGGTTAAGCCTAATGAATAAGAGGCGCCTTGATTCTCTATTGAGTGGTCGTAATCAGCATTTTCACCTTCTGAAGACAGGCCTAGGTTTAGATCCAAGTCTGCCAAGGATTGGTTTTTCTGACTGCTAAGCTGACGCTGTAATTTGTCACGCTTCAAATCAGCAATTCGAATCGCTCTGGCATGTTGACTCAGGTGAGCCTCCAAATTACTCTCAGCTGGTTGGAAGCTTTGATACAAGTTAAAGTCAGTTTGAATCTGATCAAGCGACAGCTTTAATACCAGTGCCAATTCATATTGTAATAATGCCAATTCTTGCTCGGCTTGTAGTGCCTGCGTCTTAGCGCGCTGGTAAGCGTCTTTCTGATTGAGTAAATCTACCTTGTCTACCACAGAGGCTTTAAATTTATCCTCAACCAACTTAAGCTCTTTTTGCGCCAGCGAAACGCGATCTTGGTTAATCTCAAACTGCGCCTCTAGATAGGCCAATTCCACAAACTTCTTCCAATACTTCAGTACAAAATTCTCACGACTTTCTAAGGTGTCAAGCTGGCTAATTTTGACATCCAGATCGGCCAGATCGGTATTTAGGCGATCGTTAATGCCGCCCGCATCTTTAAGCAGTGGATAGCTATAATCGATGGAAAACTTATTTCGATGAGTGTTAACACTGGCTGTTGAGGCCTTAGATTTCTCTTTCCAAGTGTGTGCCAAAGTTAGGCTGGCACCCGAATCTACCAGCTGTTTTTTGGCTGAGAGATCAATCGAAGTGGTCTCTAAATCAGAATACGTGGTCACTGAAGACACATCGCCATAGTCCTCATCTTTATAGCTACTGGTGGCTGATAATACCCAGTCTTGATTGGCGGTTGTGGCCTGTCGGTCAATACCTGAGATCAGCTGTGTATTCTCCAATTGCTGAAAAAATGGATGCACCTTGGTTAGGCGATCAATAAACGCTTGTTCGCTCATGGCCAGGGTTGTGCCAGAGGCAATCATCAGTGAGATGGATAGGATTTTCTGTTTCATTTGGGAATGGATTTTTTAATTTCGTTAATAATGGCGTAGAGTTTTTTACCAGTGGTGTCAATCACCACATCTGCCACCTCTTGATACCAAGGCTCTCTGATCTCCACCAGATCTCGAATGGTTTGCTCTCGATCGTTGGATTGCTCCAATAGCGGTCTACTTTTAGACTTTGCTGTACGCTTCACCAATTGCTCAACACTGGAAGATAAATACACCACAAAGTTATGGCCGTCTTTCAACACTTCTCGATTTTCGGGCTTGATTACAATACCACCACCAGTGGCCAGCACAATGTTAGGAATCTCGCATAGGTCTTTTAACATCTGCGTTTCACGCTGACGAAAACCTTCTTCACCTTCAATATCGAAGATATGATCAATAGCCACACCGGTTTTGTTAACAATCTCGAAATCGCTATCAAAGAAATCACGCTTAAGCACACAGGCTAAGCGGCGCCCCACCGAAGTCTTACCTGAACCCATGGGTCCCACTAAAACAACATTAGGCGCTGTATGACTCATCAGAACTAAGCCTCTAGTTCATATTTGGCGCCACAATAAGGACAGGTGGCCCTACCCTTTTGGTCGAATTTTAAATACACACGTGGGTGCATATTCCATTTTGACGCCTCAGGTGGCGGGCAATGAAATGGCAGGTCTTTTGCCTTAACTGTTGAAAAACTCAGGTGTTTTTTATCCATTATCTATTTGCAAAATCCTTTGGCAATCCAAGCTTTATATTGCTCATTGCGACCATACACACAATCGAAGTATAGCGACTGAATTTGCTCGGTAATTGGGCCGCGAGAACCGCTACCAATCACACGATTGTCCAGCTCACGAATCGGCGTTACCTCAGCAGCAGTACCAGTAAAGAAAGCCTCATCTGCACAATACACTTCATCGCGAGTAATGCGCTTCTCAATCACCTTATAACCCAAATCGGTAGCCAAGGTGAAAATGGTATCACGAGTAATACCTGCTAGGGCTGAAGTTAGGTCTGGCGTGTAGATCACACCATCACGAATAATAAAGATGTTCTCGCCCGAACCCTCGGCCACAAAACCATCAACATCTAGTAGCAGTGCTTCGTCATAGCCGTCCGTTAGCGCCTCTTGCAAGGCCAGCATCGAGTTGATGTAGTTACCATTGGCCTTAGCCTTAGTCATGGCAATATTAGCGTGGTGTCGGGTATAGCTTGAGGTGCGAATACGAATGCCTTTGGTCATATTGTCCTCACCTAGATAAGCACCCCACTCCCAAGCGGCAATAATGGTGTGCACACTCAGATTGTCAGCGCGCAAACCCATGCCTTCTGAGCCATAAAAACACATGGGACGGATATAAGCACTGTCCAGGCCATTTTTGGCCACGGCATCTTTTTGCGCTTGGTTGATCTCTGCTTTAGAGTAGCCAATGTCCATGTTCATAATCTTGGCCGAATTAAACAGACGATCGGTGTGCTCTTCAATTCTAAAAATTGCTGGACCTTGCTCGGTTTCATAGGCACGAACGCCTTCAAACACACCCATGCCATAATGCAGTGTATGCGTTAATACGTGTGTTTTGGCGTCACGCCAGTCAACCCACTCGCCATCGTACCAAATTAGGCCGTCTCTATCTTCAAATCCACCCATAATTATTCCTTGTCTAATTCAAAGGCTGCGTGTAAAGCACGTACCGCCAATTCTAAATATTTTTCATCGATTACCACCGAGATTTTAATCTCAGAGGTAGAAATCATTTGAATATTAATACCCTCGCCATGCAATACCTCAAACATTTGCGCCGCAATACCTGCATGAGAACGCATACCAATACCGACCAATGATACTTTGACCACTTGATCATCATTTTGTACCGCGATGGCGTCCAGCTCTTCGCGCACCTGTTCTAAGATGGCATTGGTCTTGTCATAATCATTGCGATGCACGGTAAAGGCAAAGTTGGTCAAGCCTTCACGCGCAGAGACACTTTGTACAATCATGTCGACTTCAATGTTGGCGTCACTAATCGGTTTTAGAATCTTAAACGCCACGCCTGGCTCATCTGGCACGCCAATCAAGCTAAGCTTGGCTTCGTCCTTGTTATGTGCAATACCTGAAATAACCGCTTGTTCCATAATGTTTTCCTCGCTTGTAATTAGGGTACCCTCAGGATTGTCAATCATCGATGACAACACTCTAAGTGGGACTTTGTATTTGGATGCAAACTCGACTGAGCGAATTTGCAATACTTTGGAGCCTAGTGATGCCATCTCTAGCATTTCTTCATAGCTCACCGCATGCATTTTTCTCGCCTTAGGCTCAATGCGTGGGTCGGTGGTATACACGCCATCCACATCGGTGTAGATTTGACAT
Organism: uncultured Piscirickettsiaceae bacterium; assembly: GCA_964566765.1. Classification (GTDB taxonomy): domain Bacteria; phylum Pseudomonadota; class Gammaproteobacteria; order PS1; family Pseudothioglobaceae; genus Thioglobus_B. The sequence continues at coordinate 4,359 of CAZMJI010000035.1, read as the reverse complement.
TCGTCTGCTTTCAGTGCAGCGGCCAATGCCACGGCTGTGGTATCTGAACCACCACGACCTAAGGTGGTGATATGGTTGTCTTCGTCTGCACCTTGGAAACCAGCAACCACCACTACTTTGCCTTCTGCCAGGCTGTTGCGGATGCGATGATCATCAATCGACTTAATACGCGCCTTGCCATGGCTGCTGTCAGTGGTAATACGCACTTGCGAACCGGTATAAGAAATCGCATCACAACCCAATTGTTGCAGGGCCATTGATAGTAGGGAAATGGTCACTTGCTCGCCAGTGGTTAGCAATACATCCATCTCACGCAGTGAAGGTGCCTCTTGCAGCTCGCTCGCCAAAGCCGTTAGACGATTGGTCTCACCACTCATGGCAGAGACGGTCACAATCACATCGTCACCTCGATCTCTAAACGCTTTAACTTTCTGCGCCACTGCTTGGATGCGCTCCACCGAGCCCACCGAGGTGCCGCCATATTTTTGTACAATTAATGCCACAATTCAAAAATAATGAAAATAATTGCGAAATTATACGTTAGTGACCCAGGATTCGGCAATAAAAAAGCCCGCTATCGCGGGCCTTTTTTAGCGCTTTTCTATGATCTGATTATTTTTGTTTAAACACGTATTTCGGCTTAAACCAATAAATCAACAGCGGCACGATGGTCAGTGCAATCACCACATCAATGATCAGCGCCTCCGAGATAAACACACCCAAGGCCCAGGTATTGGCCAATTGTGTCATCAGCAGCGGGATAAAACTGGCCAACAATACAATAATCGAAGCAAATACCGCAGCGCCGGTGGTTTCTAGTGTGTTTCTAACCGACTGCACCCACTCGCCACCTGTGGCTTGCATTTCTTCTTTGAGGCGCGAGATCATGTAAATACCGTAGTCCACACCCAGACCCATGGCAATCGACAGCGATACCAGGGTGGCAAAATGCAGGTTGCCCGACCAATTCTCCACACTGGTGAAGTAAGCGCCCAGGCCATATTGTGCAAATAGCGTTACCAGTAGTGTGGCGGTTAGAATGCCGGAGACCAGTGGCGAGCCAAAGATCAGCGAGGCGATGATAAAAATGGCCAAGGCGGTAATCAGCGGCGATGATAACCACTCTTGCACGGCCACATCGTGTGTGGCCTCAGTCGCACCTAGGAAACCACCAACAGAGACAGTATCGGTACCGCTGTCTTCAATCTGCACCACCTTGCCCGTCTCAGGCATGGTAATGACATCACCCGATTTAAAGCCCCAGGTCACTTCTTTAAAACCAGGCTCGTTTTCATGGGCTTTAAAGAAAGCCTGAATGTCTTTCACGGTTTGATGAGTTTTAACCGGGTCCATGGTATTTACAAAGCCCATAATCACGCCCTCATTCCAATCTTTAGCCACAAACGACTCTAAGTCACCCTGCGAAGTATTGGCCTCTAGCAGTCCGTTAAAGCCGGTAACAATTTCATTCGCATCTGGAATCCACTCAGGGTCTTCAGGATCACCATAAACATCCAGATTTTGCTTAATAAAGGCCGTATTTGGCACATGGAAGTATTTCAGATCTGGTTCTTGACCTGGTGGTGTCATCATCAGCATGTTGACGATTTTCATAAACTGAATGTAAGAACCGGTAAAGCCAATGTTCGGATGCGATCTCATCCAATCTTCGGTTTTCTCGATGGCTGCTTGCACCTCGGCATTGTTAAACGCACCCTGTGGCGCATCCTCATCTTCATCCCAACACGGTGCACCCGGTGGCATTGAGCCATCATAGGCGCATGGCGGCAACATTGGGAAATACTCTGGTTTGCCCTTAACTGGAATATTGACCGAGATCACGCCTGGCATCACCTCACCCAAACGACGCAGGTCAATATTGGCGTCGGAGTCATATTTAAAGGCCGCGCGTGAGTAGTTAATACCGACTTCAACGCCAGGCATAATAGACTGCTCTGTCGGCGCGTAAATCTTGGTCTGATAAGCACTCCAACCAATCAGCAACACCATCAAACCAATTGGGATAACTTTGGCTGGACCGGTTACCACGCCAGTTAGCATACCCGCCATTTTGGTTTCGAACTTGGACGGCTCACACATGGCATCGTTCTTCTCCAGCTGCTTAGGTGAGAACATGGCCATTAAAATCGGCGCCATGGTGGTGGTGGTAAGTAGAATGGTCAACATGCCAAACATACCGAAATAGGCATAAGCCTTGTAGAACGAGATGTCAACAAACGACAGGGTAAAGAAGCCCACCATATCGGTGATAATCGCCAAGGTAGCAGGCACAATGGTGTGTGCAATGGCACTCTCGGCCGCCTGCATTGGGGTGCAATGCTCGGTATGCAATTCATTTAAATAACGACGCACCACCTGTACCGCGTGCCCAGTACCAATGGCTAATAACAACATCGGGGTTAGCACCATCATGGTGGTGAGTTTGTATTGGGTAAAGCCCATTAAGCCTAGGGTAATGATAATGGTAGATACCACGCCCAATAACGGAAATATCGAACCGCGCCAGCCTTTGTTTAAATGCCAAAGTGCGGCAACCACGATTAAGAACGAGATTGCAAATAGCCACCACTTTTGCACCAAGTCGTGCAGCATAAAGGCCAAGAAATACGGCTCGCCAGCAATACGCACCTCGACGCGATCACCATGTGTGGCTTTAATCTCATCCACCATGTTGATCACACTAGAGACCCACGGCAGATAATCGGTTTTCACCGTATCGGAATAGTCACCCACGATAAAGAAACCCTTGGCACGACAAATCTCATCGTTGTACCAATCCTCTTCACCAAAAATACAGCGATCGCCATTTGGCTTTTGTTTGAGCATCAGCATTGGTGCCAATACTGGATTGGTCTCAATACCTTTTTTCAAGTGTGCCAACTGCGCATCAGCCACTTGCTTGTCGGTGGTGTTAATGCCTGCAACCGGAATCAGGCGCTCAAACTTCAAGCCACCATCGTCTGAGGTACCCATGTATTTAATTTTCTGCGCGGCAATGTCCATAAAATTCGATGGACGGGCATGCTCTAACGCCACCATATCGTTATGCGCTTTTTGCACCATGTTAACAAACCATGGTTGATAGATATCGTTTGAGGTCTGCCAAATACCATTGGCATTCTCACAGATTTCTTGAGTCATCTTGGCTGGTGCCGACTCATGGATTCTAAGGCCAGTTTCCGGGTTGTAGCGTACGATCTCATCTGCATCTTGATACGGGTTATCACCACCCACACAGTCTTTCAAAACAAAGCCGGTAACCATGATGTTGCCAAAGCCAAACTTCTGCTCGCCATAGGCATTGGTGGCGACATAGCGATTGACCTCTGGCAGTAGCGTGTCTGGGTCATTGCGGATATCTAGATCTTTAATAAAATAGGCTGAGACCAGGGTAAATACTGCCATAATCGACAAAATAACCTGACGATTACGAATGGCAAAACTGGCATATTGAGAAGCAAAGTTTTTCATAGAGATTTCCTAAAAATCCAATATCAAAAAAAGGTTTTTGATATTAAATCTTGTTTAATACGATAGATAAAAAAGCCTGCATTGCTGCAGGCTTTTATTTTGTTTAAATCAGCTTAGAATGAATATTTAAAGCCAACTTGTACGTTAGATGATTTCTCTAACTGACCGAATTGTGTATTCGCATCACCCCAGTACTTGTTGTACTCGGCTGTCACTTGCGTGTCATCGTCAATTGAGAATTCAGCATCTAGACGGTTCCACTTACCGCCATTTTCTTCAAACATAAAGATGTTGTTCCAACGATGCTCGCCTGAAGCACCAAATGGCTTAGATAAGAATAAAGAGTAGAATTCTTTATTTTCTTCACCCTTGTTTAGATTGTTGGTTAGATGCATAGTAGCCATATCTGCAGTATATTTCCAATTGGTTGCATCTTTGTTACCGACATCAACAAAATCTAGATTTCGATCTTGGATAAACTGCATCGACACCATCATATTGGTCAATGCTGTGATATCAGCACCCAATACATATTTAAAGCGATCACCTTTTTGCATTTTCAGAGAGCTTACAAGGAAACCATGGTTTAGGTCTTTTCCAGATGAGTCTTTGCGTGTAACAACTGGTGACATGACATCTTTCTGATACAAAGCCTCACCTCGCAAAACTACTGGACCAAACGCTTCCGTCTCGACAGCCGTGTCAAACGAGCCACCAATTTGAGTGATTTTGTTTAGCTTTTCAACCATGTTGTATATCGCATGCGTTGTTCCAGCAGCAGAACCACCAACAGTTGTTCCATTGCCAAGATTGTTGGTTGTATATACACCTCCACTAGATGCAGAAGCCGTCTCAGTCAAAACAGAT
>CAZMJI010000034.1:0-12023 GCA_964566765.1 uncultured Piscirickettsiaceae bacterium | reverse complement strand
AATATACCTCGTTGCTACTAGCACTGATATTGTCAGAAGTATTTTCGTCTCTGGTTTTAGATATACCAATATTCAATAAAGCGCCGTCTAGTGTTATATCATTTAGCACAGTAATATCCAATCTTTTAAATTTATCTCCAGGTGTTGATGCGTTTGCCCCAGTATCTCTTTTGTCTTGAGTGTGATTAATTGAGAGATTGGCAAGCCAAGACTTGCTCATATCTCGATTTATATTCAGAGAAAGCTTGTTAAATTTTCTATCACCAAGACCGTTTACCGGATTGTCGTATTCTGTTTTGTCTCTGGATTCTGAGTAGCTTAAGCTGAAGTCACGATTACCAAGTTTGATTTGGGTCGATTGATTATCAGTTCCGTCTTTTTCATTTGTTAAATCGTCGCTTCTTGCGTTAATTCCATCTGATGTGTGTTTATTATGAGAAAGCCTAACATACCCATTGGCACTGCCATCGTTTAGCGACATTGAATAGAATTTAGAGTTGTTTGACCCAATTTTAGTACTGATAACAGATTTTGTGCCATCTCCCCCTTTTTTGGTTGTGATTGAAATCACTCCTGATACTGCTGAAGAGCCATACAAAACAGATCCAGGACCTTTCAGTATTTCAACTTTTTCAATGTCATTTAATGGAATGCTATTCAGGCCGTACTCAATCGCACCTTTACCAGACCCTACGGGATTTATTTTCATGCCATCAATTAAAACCAAAGTATGGTGCGCATCACCGCCTCTGATATATACTGCAGGCACATTACCTTGTGCATTAAATAGACCAACACTAGGGACGGTAGCTAAAAAATCTAAAAAGGTATTTGCGCCTGTTTCCTTAATATCTTCACCGGTAAATGCTAGGGTTGAGGCAATTGAGCCGATCACTGGAGACTGAGCACGATACTCCGTGTTAAGGTAGATGGGGATTGGCCCCAATACAGCCTGAGTTGTGGTGGCGAAAGTCAGTGTGGCAGCAGAGATTGCCAGCGAGAATTGTTTAATGTTCATTGTTGCTCTGTTAATGTAGTTAACGAGCGCGCGTCTGATGCGATCACACACCAGCATAACGCACCACCCATCGTAGTTGTTATTGGTTTCTATGACATGTATCGGGCTGTACCGTTGCGAGGGCAGCGTTGGAGTTTCACCAACTTCCAGTGGCCATAGAAGATAAAGTTGGAGATATTATAGACAATTTGCAATATTAGTTTATATAATAATTCTAATACAGTTTATTAAAAACAGTCATGATTGAAACGTCTCACTTAAGGTTAATTAGGGCCTTGCACCAGCAGGGTAACGTCTCCGATGCGGCAAGTAGTTTGTTTGTCACCCAGTCGGCCTTATCGCATCAGATTAAAAAACTAGAAACCTTGATTCAACACAGTGTCTTTGTGCGTCACTCAGACCCGTTTAAATTAACCCCGCAAGGTGAACAGTTATTATCACTGGCTAACGAGGTGCTGCCTAGGGTAGAAGCCTTGGAGCAGCAACTGATTCAAACTGAAGGCGGGCGACTGAATATCGCCATCGAATGTCATAGTTGTTTTGATTGGTTAATTCCAACCTTTGATGTGTATCGAACACAACAACCCAAGGTGGATTTTGATCTGTCCTTGGCCTTTAGTTTTGAGCCGTTAGAGGCGTTAAAAAACTATGATGTGGACATGGTGGTCACCTCCGATCCAATTGAAGCTGAGCAGTTTGAATATTTCCCGCTGTTTAATTATCAGATGCTGATGGTATTGTCTAAGGACAGTGCACTGGCCGATAAAGACTATTTACTCCCGCATGACATTGAAGACCAGGTGTTATTAACCTACCCAGTGAAGCAAGAGCGACTTGATGTGTTTAACTATTTCTTAAAGCCGGCTGGCGTGCAGGCAGGCAAGATTCGCCAAGTTGAACTGCCATTGATGATGATGCAATTGGTGCTTAACAATCAAGGTGTGGCCACCATGCCACAGTGGGCGCTAACCGCTGAGCAGGAGACGCAAGTGGCGTTAAAACCCTTAGGTGCAAAAGGTGTGTGGCGAACCTTGTATCTGGCGATGCGCAAAAGCGATGCCAATCTGGCCTATATGAATGATTTTTGTCAAACCGCTAAACGCGTATCGCTATCAACACTTAAGGGCATTAAAACCCTATAAGTAAGCGCTTTATTGTAAAATAATTCGATTTGATTTAACACCTTAAACACAACATGTCTCAGACCTATAATTTCAGCGCTGGCCCAGCCGCACTACCGAGCGCGGTGCTTAGACAAATCCAAGACGAGTTGCTTGATTATGGCAATGCCAAGGCCTCAGTGATGGAGATCTCACATCGAGGTGCTGACTTTATGGCCTTGGCGCAAAAGTCTGAGCAAGATTTGCGTGATCTGATGCAAATTCCAGATAACTACAAAGTGTTGTTCTTGCAAGGGGGTGCATCGGCGCAGTTCTCCATGGTGCCAATCAACTTATTGCGCGGCAAGACGCGTGCTGATTATGCACACACAGGTCATTGGTCGCAAAAAGCGATTACCGAGGCCAGTCGTTATTGCGAGGTCAATATTGTCACCAATAGCACCGATAATAAGTTTACCGATATTGAAGATTTTGCCAATTGGCAGTTGGATCCGCAGGCGGCGTATCTGCATTACACGCCGAATGAGACCATTGCCGGTTTGGAGTTTGATTACATACCTGAGGTAGAGGTGCCGTTGGTGGCTGACATGTCCTCAACCATTTTGTCGCGTCCGATTGATGTCTCAAAGTTTGGGGTGATTTATGCTGGCGCACAAAAGAATATTGGCCCTGCAGGTATTGCAGTGGTGATTGTGCGAGAAGATTTAATTGGTCAGGTGGTACCCAAGCAACCGGTTTTGTTTGATTACGCCACACAAGCCAATAACGACTCAATGTACAACACCCCATCAACCTTTCCTTGGTACGCGGCAGGTCGCGTGTTTGAGTGGCTCAAAGCGCAGGGCGGGGTTGAAGCCATGGCCAAGATTAACCAAGCCAAGGCACAAACCTTGTATCAGGCCATTGATGAGTCAGACTTTTATTCCAACCCGATAGCGCCACGTTACCGTTCATGGATGAATGTGCCGTTTATTCTGGCTGATGAATCGCTGAATACCTTGTTCTTAGAGCAGTCGTTTGAAGCAGGCTTATTGGCACTCAAAGGACATAAGTCAGTCGGCGGTATGCGTGCCAGTATTTATAACTCAATGCCAATAGAAGGGGTGCAAGCATTGGTGGACTTTATGGCAGATTTTGAACAAACTCACGGTTAGTGCCCGTTGGGCTAAATTTCTGATACAGTACTGAAAACAATTAACAAAGGCAAAAACGCAAATGAGTAAAAAAACGCTAGGCGATTTAAGAGATGAAATTGACGCGTTGGATCAGAGAATTCAAACGCTAATCGGCGATCGTGCTCAATTGGCTGCTGAAGTGGCCGAGGTTAAACGAGCTGATGGCGATGCGCAGAGTTTGTTTTACCGACCAGAGCGCGAAGCTCAGGTGCTAAGAAGCATTATTGAGCGCAACCAAACACTGCTTAAAGACAAAGATATTGCGCATATTTTCCGCGAGATTATGTCGGCTTGCCTGGCGCTAGAAAAGCCCATGAACATTGCTTATCTGGGTCCTGAGGGTACCTTTACGCAAGAAGCCGCGCTGAAACATTTTGGCCATGCGGTATCTACCCTGGACTGTGGCAGTATTGATGAGATCTTTCATCAAGTTGAAAAGGGCAATGCAGATTATGGCGTGGTGCCGATTGAGAATTCCTCCAATGGCGTGATTGGGGCAACGGTGGATATGCTGTATTCACAAAACTTAAAGATTTGTGGCGAGGTGGAGATTGCCATTCGTCATCAACTCATGAGTGCCGATCAATCTCAAGAAGTTAAAGTGATTTATGCGCATCAGCAAGCCTTAGACCAATGTCGTCGTTGGTTGGCCAATCATTATCCCAATGCCGAACTTAAGAGCGTAGCCTCTAATGCCTTGGCAGCACGTCTGGTTAAAGACGAGCCAAATTCAGCCGCCATTGCCTCGGAAGCTGCACTGGGCTTGTACAGCCTGGAGCGTATTGTCGAGAATATTGAAGATCAAGTGGGCAATGTCACCCGCTTTTTGATCATTGGCAAGGAAGAGGTGCCAGCCTCAGGTCGCGACAAAACCTCGATTTTGGTGGTGACCAAACATGAATCGGGCGCTTTGTTCGATTTGCTGGAGCCATTTAAAGCACACAACATTAACATGTTGCAGTTGGCCAGACATCCTATTCCAGGGGTGAAATGGGAGTACCTATTCGTGATTGATATTGAGGGTCACCAATTGGCCAGCCATGTGGCCAAAGCCTTGGAAGAAGTGGGCGAGCGTGTCTTGAAAATTGATGTACTAGGCTCTTACCCCGTAGCGGTGCTATGAGTGTTTGCGACTCGATTCTTGCCCTAAATCCTTATCAGGGCGGCAAGCCTATTAGCGAATTGCAGCGTGAGCTGGGACTTGAGCATGTGGTGAAGTTAGCCAGTAACGAGAATCCGCTGGGCGTTGGCCCTAAGGCCCTTGCAGCCATGCAAAATGCCATTACCGAGATTGATCGTTATCCAGATGGTAATGGTTTTGAACTCAAAGCTGCTTTGAGTGAGCACTTTTCTATTGGCAGTGATCGTATTACCCTGGGCAATGGCTCGAATGATATTTTAGAGTTGATTGCCCGAGCTTATGTGTGCGCCAAGACCGATGAGGTGGTATTCTCGCAGTACGCCTTTGTGGTTTACCCATTGGTCACCCAAGCACTGGGTGCTACAGCAGTGGTGACCCCAGCCAAGGATTTTGGCCATGATCTGGATGCCATGCTGGCAGCGATTACTGATAACACCAAAGTGGTGTTTATTGCCAATCCGAACAACCCAACTGGCACCTTATTGGACGACCAGACCATCTTTGAGTTCCTGCAGCAAGTGCCGTCTTCGGTGATTGTGGTACTGGATCAGGCTTATGTTGAGTATCTAGACGGTGAAGACTTGGCCCTAGCTTGGCTAGCACAGTTTGACAATTTGGTGGTTACACGCACCTTCTCGAAAGCCTATGGCCTGGCAGGATTGCGCGTGGGTTATGCGCTTTCAAATACTCAAGTGGCCGATTACTTAAACCGTATTCGACAGCCGTTTAATGTCAACCACGTGGCCCAAAGTGCGGCAGTAGCTGCACTCAATGATGAGGCTTTTTTAGCGCGCTCTATCATGGCCAATCAAAATGGTTTGGCGCAGCTGTCCAAAGGATTCGACAGACTGGGTTTGTCCTATATTAAATCATCAGCTAACTTTATCTCAGTTAAGGTGAGTGATGCTGCTGATATGTATCAACAATTGCTAAAAAAAGGCTTTATTGTGCGCCCGGTTGAGATGCCAAACTATCTGCGAGTCTCGGTCGGTACGCAACACGAAAACGAAGACTTTTTAGATGCATTGGAGTCTTTATTATGATCAAGCGACTTTGTATTATCGGTGTGGGTCTGATTGGTGGCTCATTTGCTAAAGGCTTAAAAGCAGCAGGCCAAGTTGAGACCATTGTTGGTTATGGTCGACGCGAAGAGGCCTTGCAAAAGGCACAAGCTTTGGGCGTGATTGATCAGTATAACTTAACCTTGACTGAAGCGCTTAAAGGCGCGGATCTGGTGGTGGTTGCCACCCCAGTTGACAGTTTTGAGCAAGTGTTAACCGATCTTAAGCCGCATTTGGAAGATCACACCATCTTATCGGATGTGGGCAGTACCAAGGGCAGCGTGATGCGCATGGTAGATCGCGTATTTGGCGAAGCGTTCTCGCGTTTTGTGCCAGCACATCCCATTGCCGGTAAGGAGAAAAGCGGGGTTGAGGCAGCCGATGCTCAGTTATTTAACAATAAGCGCGTAATTCTGACACCGAATGCGCACACCGACCCTCAAGCCATTGAGCTGGTGTCTACTTTATGGCAAGCCATTGGCGCCCAAGTTGAGTCGATGAGTGAGCAGACTCATGACGATCTTTTAGGCATGACCTCACACCTGCCGCATATGTTGGCGTTTGCGCTGATGGATTATTTGATTGAAAAGAATCCGCACGCCTGTGACTATGCCGCGGGTGGCTTTAAAGACTTTTCTCGCATTGCTTCCTCTGATGCAGTGATGTGGCGTGATATTTGCCTCAACAATGACCAAGAGATCATCAAACATATCGAAGGCTATAAAGCCGCGCTAGATAAGTTATCTAGCCTGATTCAAGCACATGATGATCAAGCCTTAGAAACCCTATTTAAAGATGCTAAATCTGCCAGAGATAGCTGGTTAGACAATTAAGAACAGACAAAAATATGAGTAAGTTTATTGCAAACCCATCAACCACCTTGTCAGGCGAACTCAAAGTACCTGGCGATAAGTCCATCTCACATCGCTCGATTATGCTGGGCTCGTTGTCTGAGGGTGTGACTGAAGTTGAAGGCTTTCTGGAGGGCGAAGACGCCTTATCAACACTGAAGGCTTTTCAAGATATGGGGGTTGAGATTGAACGTAATGGCGACCAAGTCAGAATCCAGGGCGTGGGCTTGCATGGTTTAAAAAAGCCAAGTGGCCCGCTGGATTTGGGCAACTCAGGCACCTCGATTCGCCTGATGTCAGGCATTTTGGCAGCGCAAGCCTTTGATGTTGAAATGATTGGCGATGAATCACTATCCAAGCGTCCTATGGGTCGCGTAATCACCCCGCTGACACAAATGGGTGCAGTGATTGAAAGCACGGATGGCAAGCCACCACTTAAAGTGAAAGGTGGACAGCAGCTTAAAGCCATTAACTACGATTTGCCAGTGGCTTCAGCGCAGGTCAAATCTTGCGTACTACTGGCTGGTTTATATGCCCAGGGTACCACTTGTGTGAGTGAGCCAGCACCAACGCGCGACCACACCGAGCGCATGTTAAATGGCCTGGGTTATCCAGTTAACACCGAGAACAGCACCATGTGCGTGACTGGTGGCGGCAAGCTAAGTGCGACTAAGATTCAAGTACCGAGTGATATTTCTTCGTCGGCTTTCTTTATGGTGGCCGCAGCAATTGCCCCACAAGCAGACATTAGCCTGGTTGGTGTTAATATTAATCCAACGCGTACCGGGGTGATTGATATTTTGCAACTGATGGGCGCTAAGCTCACACTCAGCAATGAGCGAGAAATTGGCGGCGAGTTGTTGGCAGACATTCGCATTCAGTCTTCTCAGCTTAAAGGTATTCATATTCCAGAAGAGCTGGTACCACTCGCCATTGATGAATTTCCTGCGGTGTTTATTGCCGCCAGTTGCGCCCAGGGCGAAACGGTATTAACCGGCGCCAAGGAACTGCGCGTTAAAGAATCAGATCGTATTCAGGTGATGGCTGATGGTTTGGATATTTTGGGTATTGAAAACACAGTATTAGAAGATGGTATTCGTATCCAAGGTGGTGAATTTAGCAAGCCAAGTGCGGTGATTGAGTCACATCACGATCATCGTATCTCCATGTCATTTGCCGTGGCTTCACTTAGATGCGCCCATCCGATTGAGATCAACGGCGTGGACAATGTGAAAACTTCATTCCCGAACTTTGTTGAGCTGGCCAACACGGCAGGGATGAGCATCACCGAAGTCTAGCAGCAAATAACAGACAATAAAAAAAGGCGCTCAAGAGAGCGCCTTTTTTGCGTTAAAGCTCGGGTTGCTTAGTAGCCACCTTTACGCTTAGTCTCAGGTAGACCTGCTACTTTACCAGCCTGCTTAGCAGGACCTTTTGGAAATAGCGTGTATAGCTCTTTAGTGGTTAGCTTACCATCCCAGTCGCCTTTTAGGGCTTTTACCATGTTGCGCTCGTTCGGTTGGTTGGCGTTGTTGTTAATGTACTCATCACGCAAGAAGTTAATAAGCTTGAAACTTTCATCAGTTAGGCTAACGCCTTCTTCTGCTGCAATCTCGTGAGCAATGTCTTCATTCCAATCATTAAGGTCTACCAGGTAGCCATGACCATCTCTTTCTAAATCAGCTAATGCCATTGTTTTTCCTCCAATGTGAAAGATATAAAAAAACTTTATTATATAATAATGATCAATTATTTTTCCTTTTTTTTATGAGGGTATTAACCCATGACCATTGAAAACGCTGCTGGATTTTTTGCCTGGGATGTCTCAACTTTTTTGGCATTGTTCCTAATCTCCGCTTTTATTACTGTCCTATTAGATACTTTGTTTTTTGCGCCGAAAGCAGGCGATATGGATACTCAGACAGCGCCTAAACGATCGCTGTTTAAGTGGGTTTATTTCTTATTGTTTTTGCGTTTTAATAAGGGTGAGAAATACCTAAATCGCCCTAAGGTAGTGCAATGGTCTGCTGAGTTTTTCCCGGTGCTGTTGCTGGTATTTGTGTTGCGTGGTTTTGTGGTGGAGCCTTTTAGAATCCCCTCAAATTCGATGATGCCAACCCTACTAACCGGTGATTTTATCTTGGTAAACAAATTCGACTACGGCATGAGAATGCCAGTTACCAATACCAAGTTGTTTGACAATAATGCTATTGAGCGTGGCGACGTGGTGGTGTTTAGATATCCTAACTACGAACGCAATGATGCCTATCAAGGTGCGGATTTTATTAAGCGTGTGATGGGTATTCCAGGCGATGAGCTAATCTATCTGGATGATCGATTAATGCTCAACGGTAAAGCCGTCAGCTATGAATCACTTGGCGAGTATCAGGGCGTGGAGTCTGGCGCTGGCATGACCGGTTTTAAACACGAAAAAGAGCTGCTAGAAGGTAGAACGCATGATATTTTGCTTGATCCTAAGACGCATTCTCGAGGGGTTAGAGCTAAGGTGCCTGACGGGCATTATTTGGTGATGGGTGACAACCGCTCGCGTAGTAGCGACTCGCGTTTTTGGGGCTTTGTGCCCGAAGAGTATATTATCGGTCGCGCCTTTGGCATTTGGATGCACTACGATGAGTCTTTGAAACTGGGTCGACTCGGCGGTTTTGAGTAAGAGCTTTAGTGCAGTTGCGCTAAGAGCTTTTCCAGTTCTTCCTTAGAGCGATAGTGGATTACCACACGACCCTTGTCATCACTGCTAGGCTTAATCTCAGTCTTTAACGACAGGGCTTTATTCAGTGCGCTCATGGCTGCTTTTAGCTCTGGGCTAATGTCATTGCTCTTCTTGGGTTTTGGATTAAGCAGGCGCTTAACCAGCTCTTCAGTTTGTCGTACCGACAACTTGCGATTAATCACCTGGGAAGCGGCTTCAAATTGCTGCTCTTCGGCCAGCGAGAGTAGCGCACGCGCATGACCCATTTCTAAATCACCATTGCCCAGCAGTTGTTTCACCGCATCGCTGAGTTGTAAGAGTCGAATCAGGTTAGAGACACTAGAGCGTGACCGACCAACCACATGAGACACTTCCTCATGCGTCATCTTAAAGTCCTCAATCAATTGCTGTAGGGCTTTGGCTTCTTCCAATGGTGTTAGCGATTCGCGCTGAATGTTTTCAATCAGACCAATGGCCAGCGCCACCTGGTCATCAATCTCGCGAACGATGACCGGCACTTCTGCCAGACCGGCAATTTGTGCTGCGCGCCAACGGCGCTCACCAGCAATAATCTCATACTTATCGTAGCTGACCTTACGCACCACGATTGGCTGAATAATACCCTGAGAGGAAATTGAGTTGGCTAACTCGTTTAGGGTGTCTGGATCAATGTCATCACGCGGTTGGAATTTACCACGTTGCAAGGCTTCAACCGCCATGCTTTGCATGCCGTTATTGTTTTGCGTGTCGTCAGATGCTTGACCTAATAAAATGTCCAGTCCACGACCTAATTTTGAAATCTTTGCCATACTAATTTATTGATGTTTTTCTAACCACTTCACTGGCTAGAGATACGTAAGAAATTGCCCCTTTGGAAGACCTGGCATAGCTAATGGCCGCCTGACCAAAACTGGGTGCTTCAGCCAATTTTACATTTCTTGGCACAATGGTTTTAAAGACTTTGTGTGAAAAGTACTGCTGCAACTGGATAGAAACTTCGTTCGATAAGTTGTTGCGCGTATCGTACATGGTGCGTACCAGACCGGTGATCTCCAGTTCTGGATTGGTGGTGCTTTTAATCTTCTCAATGGTTTGCATCAGTGCGCTTAAACCTTCTAGGGCGTAGTACTCACATTGCATTGGAATGATGATGCCGCCAGAGGCAGTAAAAGCATTCACCGTGAGCATGTTCAGCGACGGCGGGCAATCGATAATAATATAGTCGTAATTGTCCTCAACGGCTTTTAGTGCGTTTTTAAGCGTATATTCAGAGCCTTCTTGTTTGAGTAGCGCGACTTCTGCCGCAATCAGATCGGTATTTGAACCAATCACATCAATCTCAGATTCTGCTGCATGCAAAATTGCTTGGCTGATTTGACATTCGCCTAAGAGCACCTCACAAATGGAATTGTCCAGGTCGTATTTATCAATCCCGCAACCCATGGTGGCATTGCCTTGCGGGTCAATGTCGATTAAGAGTACGCGTTTTTTAATCGCCTTTAAGGCGGCCGAGAGGTTAACCGCCGTGGTGGTCTTACCAACACCGCCTTTTTGATTGGCAATGGATAACACGTAGGCCATAGTTAGTTGCCCAGTACCGTTAGAGCCTTAAGCAAATTGGTTGCCTCATGCACAAAATAATCTTTTTTCAGTTTGGCGATGGCTTCGGCCTCATCTTCAGTTTTCTTCTTGGCTTGCGAGGCCAGAATCTCGTCAGCAGACATTTGAGAAGGATCTTCTACTTCCAAGTGGCCGTTGAGGTCTTTTTCTGTGGTGTCGCCAACTTCTTCCTCTTCTTCATTTTCTAGAGAGATGTTTTTCAAAATGATGTCTGGCTCAATACCCTTGGCCTGGATTGATCGACCTGATGGGGTGTAGTAGCGTGCTGTGGTAATCTTTAGTCCGTAACCATCATCAAGCTCAACAATGGTTTGTACAGAGCCTTTACCAAACGAAGTTTTACCCATCACAATAGCGCGTTTGTGATCTTGTAGGGCGCCGGCTACAATCTCTGAGGCTGAGGCCGAACCTTCGTTAATCAGGACTGCCATTGGCGCGCCCAATAATACATCACCGGCTTCGGTTTTAAATTTAATGTTGGAGCTCTTGATGCGACCCTTGGTGTAGACCACCAAGCCTTTTTTATCAATAAACAAATTAGAGACGTCAACCGCACCTTCTAGCACGCCGCCTGGGTTGTTTCTTAGATCAAGCACCAGTGAATCCAGATAGCGACCATTTTTCTCTACCAAGGCATCCAAGGTCTCTCTTAGCAGCTCGGCGGTTGGCCCTTGAAAGCTGGAGATACGCACATAACCAATATTAGGCTCTAGTAGATAGCCTTTGACCGAGGTAATGGTAATGATCTCACGGGTGATATTGACCACAAATGGCTTTTGATTATTACGCATGATGCTCAGCTTAATTGAGGTGCCAGGTTCGCCACGCATCAGATCCACACCATCTTCCAGGGTCATGCCGCGTACCGGCTTGTCGCCAATCTTAACAATGGTATCGCCGGCTTGGATGCCAGCGCGATAGGCTGGTGTGTCGTCAATCGGTGAGATCACCTGGATCAGATCATCCTTCATATTGATCACAATACCCAGACCACCAAACTTGCCCGAGGCGTTCTCCATCAGGTCTTTTTGTTCCTTGGGTTTTAGGTAATTTGAGTGCGGGTCAAGACCATTTACCATGCCTTTGATGGCATGTTCAAATAACTCTTTATTCTCAACGTCGTCCACGTAAAGCTGCTTAATATCGCTAAAAACTTGGGTAAAACCTTCTAAATCTTTAAAAAACGCCTCAAGACGCTGCTTTTCTTCTTCGGTTTGTGCGTGTACACTTGAAATTGGTGCGAAAATCCCTAGAAAAAGTGACAAAAGTAACGGGTACTTAAAAAAGTTGAAGAAAGTCATAATATAGTTATTTACTTATAAAAAG
>CAZMJI010000033.1:3053-12413 GCA_964566765.1 uncultured Piscirickettsiaceae bacterium | reverse complement strand
AAGAGCGAGCACTACTCAAAGCGTAAATTTAACGCTTACTGCAAATTCGCAAAAAAGCCCGCAACGCGGGCTTTTTTATTGCCTGGGATTTACAAGGTGTCGTATCGGGATAATTGGTTGTAGCGAATGATGCTTTGCAGCGTCTCCACATAGTCATAACCAATGGCGGCATAATTGACCAAGCCTTCTGAGAGTGCCAAGCCACTGATTGGCAAGCCTTTATCGCGTTTGTGTTGACGGATTTCTCTAAACACTTGGTAAGCCGGATTGCGATTGAGTGAGCGCATGTAGTAGGCGATGGCGCGATCGGCTGATCGAAACTTGGCCACTTCGTGGGTAGCGTCCGTATCGCGTTTGGCTGGCACCACGCCGCAGCCTTGGGTAAAGCACCAAAGACCAAAAAAGTTGTGATAATGTTTGGCAAAGCGTGAGCGACCCCAATTGGATTCATAAGCAGCTTGCGCCAGGACCAGCGAGGTTGGTACGATGTCTATCGCTGCCAGTAAACCTTCTTTGTCGCCTGACTTAAGCCGATAATAACGGTACAAGGTCTGGAGTTCAACGGCATCTAGCTGGTCGCGAGCAATCGAGTGCCTAAGTCGAATAATCTCGGTATTTTGTTTGTTGATCTTCGGCAGTAGGTAGTCAAAAAAAGCGCGTTTGCGTTCTCGGGTGGTCTGAATGTTGTCAAAGTCAGGGGCTTTTTGTGCCTCTAGCCAGGCATTTAACGACCAGAATTCCGCACTGGCTTGAGTGCTAAGAATATAGATGCAGGCAATGAGTAATTTAAATTTCAAAACGTTCACAAGCGGCAGACTCCACCTGTATTGTAAACATTTTTTCCAAATCAAGATTAAGTAAATGGGATTTGATCACACGAATCACCCCGGCGTGAGCGACGATTAACACGGATTTATTAGCATGTTTTGCACTGATTTCCTCGAAGGTGGTCAGTACTCGATCTTGAAAATCAATCAGTTTTTCCGCGCCTGCTGGGCGATTGGCAATGGGGTCAGCCTTAAACCGCTCCACCACATCTTGACCAATCTCTTGAGCTGTTCTGCCTTGCCAAGTGCCAAAACCCAATTCAATCAATGAGTCAAAAATCTCCAGTTCAATCTCTTGTTGCTTGGACAAATCTTGCGCAAAGTCGGCACATCGAGACAAGGAGGAGCTGGCAATATAATCCCAGGTTTTACCCTGAGTAGAGGTGCGCATTTGCGCCCAGCCTTTGTCGGTTAAAGGGTCATCTTGGTTGCCGCGGTAACGTCTGCCGCCCACGGGTTCACCGTGGCGCAGTAGATCGATGATCATTCGCCGGTTTGTTCTCTAGACATCAGTTGGCTAACCGCTTCAGTTGGGCTAATTTGCCCTTGGACCACACCGTAGACTTGTTCGCAAATCGGCATCTCCACCTGATGTTGATTGGCAATTGATAACACCAATTCTAAGGCATTCAAGCCTTCGACCGTTGCCCCTACATTGTCCAAGGCCTGCTTGATGTTGTGGCCTTTGGCCAGCTCTTTACCAAAGCGGCGATTACGCGACAGGTCGTCTGAACAGGTCAGTACCAAATCACCCAGGCCGGAGAGCCCCATAAAGGTGGCTTTATCCGCACCCAGTACCAGACCCAGACGGGTCATCTCCGCTAAGCCTCGAGTAATCAGTGCCGCTTGTGTGTTGGCGCCAAAGCCCAGACCTGAGGCAATGCCCGCAGCAATCGCCAGAATGTTTTTCACCGAGCCACCCACTTCGACACCAACCAAATCGGCATTGGTGTAGGCGCGTAGCGATTGGGTTTGAATCAGCTCAGCAAAGTGCTCACGTGTGCGGGTGTTATTGGAGGCTACCACCACCGCCGTTGGTTTGTGCTCAGCGACCTCAAAGGCAAAGCTGGGGCCTGAGATCACGCAAGCCTGCTTATCCGGCAGAATGCGCTCAAAGCTCTCATGCAGAAAGCCGCCTGAGATGGGGTCAAAGCCCTTGGTGACCCAAGCCAGCTGATGTTGATCGCTTAAGTGTGGTTTGATGGCTTCTAAGGTTGAGCTAAAGCCATAACTGGGCACAGCCAGTAGAATATCGTTAACTTGTGATAGTTCAAATGGGCCACTTAAAATGTCAATATTGTCGCTATAAGGTACACCTAAGGCACTATGCTGTGGTTTAAGTGTGTTTGCCTCTTCAGCGCTATGTGCATACAGCCAAATTTTCTCAAACTTGCTACTGAGCGCAATGGCCAGTGCGCTACCCCAGGCGCCAGCACCAATGATGGCTAGGTTGTTAGCCATTTAAGACGTCGTCTAGACGACCCGATTGGTCAGCCGCCGATAAGTCATCGAAACCGCCAATGTGTACGCCGTTAATAAAGACCTGAGGCACGGTAGAGCGACCGGTTTTCTCCATCACTTCATCCCAATCATGTTGGCTTTTGACATAGCGTTTAGAGTAGGGGATGCCGCGCTTCTCTAGTAAAGCGTAAGCTCTTTGGCAAAATGGACAAGCGTCAGAACAATAGATAATATTTTTCTTCATAGAATTCGCCAGTTATTAAGTTTTAAACGGTAGTTTAGCGCGTTTCCAAGCGTTAATACCGCCTTTTAGGTTATACACTTGTTCAAAGCCATTACGGGTTAGTAGGCCAGCGATATGACCCGATCTTGAGCCTGTGCGGCAGTAAACCAAGATTTTTTTGTTCTTATCTAGTGAGCCTAGACGGTCTTTGACACTAGACAATGGAATGTGTTTGTCACCCTCTAGGTAGCCATCTGAGCGTTCTTTTTTCTCACGCACATCGAGAACGATCAAGTTGTCTTTGTCATCCATCAGATCGATGGCTTGTTTGGTGTCCACAATCTCGTATTTACGAAATACATCTGCCACAATATTACCGATCAATAAGGCGATCAGCACCATCAGCATAATGGTGGTAAAGAATTGCTCGTCGGCAAATAAGAAAGTAATTAATTCGTTCATCGGTTTTCCTTTAAAAAGTTATCCAGCATGTCATGACCCTGCTCGGTAAGAATCGATTCAGGATGGAATTGCACGCCCTCCAGGGCGAATTCTTTGTGTTTGATGCCCATAATCTCATCAATATCCCCTTGCGCGTCTTGGGTCCACGAAGTGATCTCGAAGCACTCAGGCAGTGAGGATTGTTCAGCCACCAGTGAGTGGTAGCGTGTGGCATCTAGAGGATTATTAAGCCCAGTAAACACGCCTTGATTGGTATGATAGACTTTGGAGATCTTGCCATGCATAATCTCTTTGGCGCCAATAATATTGCCGCCAAAAGCCTGTACCATGGATTGAAAGCCCAGACACACACCGAGCATTGGAATCTTGCCAGCGAAGGTATTAATGGCCTCGATGGAAATACCCGCCTCATTTGGGGTGCAAGGCCCGGGTGAGATCACTAGGTATTCGGGTGCGAGTTGCTCAATTTGATCCACGCTGATTTGATCATTTCGATACACCTCAACCGTTTGACCCAACTCGCCAAAATACTGCACCAAGTTGTAGGTAAATGAGTCGTAGTTGTCAATCATCAGTAACATAACCAGCCCTATTTTACCGTTATTTAATTGCTAAGAAAGAGGCAAAGTTTAGACATTGAAAATGCTTAATAAACTCAGTAAAACCCGCGGTAGAGAAGCGCTCTAAGTGGGTTTGTTCATTGTCGGTAATCAGCACATTTTCAATCGATTGACGCTTGGCGGCAATCTCTAAGTCACTATAACCATTCGCACGTTTGAAATCTAGGTGCAATTCGGTCATGCGTTCTTGTTGCTGGGGATCGTCAAAGTGTAGTTTTTCCGAGACAATCAGCGCGCCACCTGGATTAAGGCCCTGGTAGATGTGATTAATCAGCGCTTGGCGCTGCTCGAGTGCAATGAATTGCAGGGTTAAATTGAGCACGACTAATGAGGCGTTTTCAATCTTAATATCGGCAATATCAGCGCAAATAGCTTCAAAATTATCCATTTTACCCGCTAGATTATCTCGACATTTGCTCACCATCTCAGGCGAATTATCAATGGCGATGATCTTGGCATCGGCCTGTTTGTTGTTAAGTGCAATGGCCAATGAGGTTGCGCCGGTTGAAGCGCCTAGGTCATAATAGTGGCTGTTAGCTTGCCCATAGACCTGTGTCATCAGCCCAACCATCTCGATCATCGATTGATAACCGGGTACTGAGCGTCGCACCATGTCATCAAAGACCTCGGCCACGCTTTGATCGAAGGTGAAGTCGACTAGGTCGTTGGGCTGGGTAAACAAGGTATCACGCATACAAGGCCTCAAGGAAAAACTCACTCACCAGGATCGGCGTTTGCCCTAGGGTGAAGGTGGAGCGTCGACCCCAGATTTCACCCGAGCGCGCCACCTGCAATTCGCCTCGAACAATACTGGGATCGTTGAATAGGGTTTCACCCAGGGGTTTGGCGCCAATTTGTAGAATCGCTTGTGTGTCGCTGGTGATGGGAATCACTGAGCGCGCAAAGACCACACTTTGACCGCCACCCATCAATTCAACTTCCCGCACCACGGTGTTTGCCGTATTAGGCAGGCTTGCCCTTTCATTGGCGTAAGGTGCCTGTTCGGATTGATCGATTACCCGTACTTGAAAATCAATGTACTTGGCTTTCAGCTTGGCGGTGAGTGACTGCGTGTCAATCAGCCAATTGGCCACCTGTTGCGGCAGGGCCTCTGTCGGTGCTAAGGTTCGCCACTGTAAGTCTTGGATCTCAATCATGCCAATATTTTACTTGATCCGTGGGTGTTATATATTGGCATACTGTGCTTTGCTGTCACCAACCCAGCGCTCAATCAGTTGCTGCTGTTGCACAGTATCCATCTCAAGCAATTGTTCACTATAAAAGCGCACTTGTTTGAGTAGAGGCGCATCACGCACAATATCAGCAATACGCAGAGTGGCCACGCCGGTTTGTTGCGTACCTAGGATCTCACCAGGTCCGCGCAACTCTAAATCCTTATTGGCGATCTTAAAACCGTCGTTGGTTTGGCGCAAAATATCGAGTCTGGCAATGGCATTTTGACTCAGTGGCGCTTGATACATGAGGATGCACACACTCTGATCTTGGCCACGGCCTACGCGTCCTCGTAATTGGTGCAATTGCGCCAAGCCTAGGCGCTCTGCATTTTCAATCACCATCAGTGAGGCGTTGGGCACATTGACCCCGACCTCGATCACCGTGGTGGCCACCAGCACATCAATCTCGCCGCCGGCAAAGGCTTGCATGATGGACGCTTTCTCGGTCTTATCCATCTTGCCGTGGATCAGCCTCACGCTAAGTTCAGGGAGGTTTTCTTGTAGGTAGCTGGTGCTGTTGAGTGCGGATTCGGCGCGCATGGCTTCGCTCTCATCAATCAGCGTGCAAACCCAATAAACTTGCTGACTCTGTTTGCAGACCTGGGTAATTTTATCCACCACCTCGGCTTTGCGTTCGTTAGACAGGGCAATGGTCTGCGTAGTCTGTCGACCTGGTGGCAATTCATCGATCACCGAGGTGTCTAGATCGGCATAAGCACTCATGGTTAAAGAGCGCGGAATTGGGGTGGCGGTCATCACCAACTGATGTGGGGTTTGTTGGGCTTTTTGCGTCAGTGACAAGCGTTGATGCACGCCAAACTTATGCTGTTCGTCAACAATCACTAAGCCCAGCGAGTGAAACATGACCTGCTCTTGGAAGAGCGCATGCGTGCCGACAACCACACCCGCTTCACCACGTTCAATCAGAGCAAGTTGTTCACTGCGCTCTTTGCTATGTTGCGAGCCTGACAAGAAGGCGATTTTGACTCCTAGTGGTGCTAGGTGGTGGGCAAATTCCTGCAAGTGTTGTTCGGCTAAAATCTCAGTGGGTGCCATCACTGCGGCTTGCTGGTGATTGCCAATGGCCTGTAGACAGGCAACCATGGCAACCATGGTTTTGCCCGAGCTGACATCGCCTTGTAGCAGTCGGTGCATGGGATAGCCTGAGGACAAATCTTGGTTGATCTCGCCAATACAACGTTGTTGTGCCTGAGTCAGTTTAAAGGGTAGTGTTGCTAACAGTTGCTGAGTTAGTTGTTGTTCAATCTTAAATGGCGTTGCTTGGCCTTGCTGGCGACGCCGTTTTTTCAGTTGTAGTAGGCTGAGTTGTTGAGCACAGAGCTCTTCAATAATCAGACGTTGTTGCGCTGGATGTTCCACATTAGCAATTTGGTCCAAATCATCGCCCACCTGGGGATGATGTAGCGTCTTAAGCGCAGCTTTAAGGTCTGGCAAGCCAGCACCGACTAGCGGCGCCAATACATCAGTCACATCTGAGTGTTCTAGCGCTTCAAGCGCGGCGTCAATCCACTTTTTCAGTGCATTTTGATAAACACCAGCAGTGAGCGGATAGACCGGAGTTAGTGTGGGTTCAATCAAGGTGGCTTGGCCTTTGGAGATTAGGCGATACTCAGGATGGTGCATCTCCAAGCCTTCTCGGCCCAACTTAAGCTCACCAAAACATTGGATTAGGTCACCACGTACAAAGCCTTGTTGCTGGTATTGGGTAAATTTAAAGAAGCGCACTCTAAGCAGACGACCCTGATCATCTTCTAGGTGTAGTAATAATTGCGCTTGTCGACCCGGTCTTAGCTCTATCTGCGTAATGCTGAGCTCGAACAGTGCTTCAGTGCCTACTTGGGCCTGTGTTAAGGTGTCGAATCGAGTTTTGTTCTGATAGCGGTGGGGTAGGTGAAACAATAAATGCTCGATGCGATAGATGCCCAGGTTGTTAAGCCTTTGCTCGAGTTTCGGACCCAACCCCTCCAGGGCAATAATCGAATCACTTAGCTGAAGCATGCCTCAATCAGCAAATCTCAGACGTCATTAGTAACTATAGTTGAGCTCAGGATCAAACACCATCACTGCATCTGCCTCAACCATGGCGCCTTTTGGCAGTTCGCTAATGCCCACAGCTGCACGTGCTGGATACGGCTGGCTAAAATGCTTGGCCATGATCTCATTCACCACTGGAAAAT
The DNA here is from genome assembly GCA_964566765.1 of uncultured Piscirickettsiaceae bacterium. Taxonomy (GTDB): domain Bacteria; phylum Pseudomonadota; class Gammaproteobacteria; order PS1; family Pseudothioglobaceae; genus Thioglobus_B. The sequence continues at coordinate 5,387 of CAZMJI010000033.1, read as the reverse complement.
GGTTAAGATCGGTTAGATAAATGTTTAACTTAACAATATCCGCCAGTGAGCCGCCGGCCGCTTGGCAGACCGCGCTAAGGTTGCTAAACATTTGATTAACTTGCTCGTGGATACCACCTTCAACCATCTCCATGGTTTCAGGTACCAATGGAATTTGACCGGATAGATACACCGTTGTGCCGCCAGCAACCGAGACTGCTTGTGAATAAGTGCCAATGGCTTGCGGCGCTTGATCGGTTGAAATAATGTTTTTTTGCATGATGTTTTATTTAAGGTAAGTAATAACCTCATTATAAATAAAAAGCCAAGGTTAAAACTCAAGTTCTGCTTCGAGTGAGAAACTGTCACGATGTCCGGCATTAATCAACCACTCTTTTTGATAAGCAAGCGACGCACTCCAGCTGTCGCGGGTATAGAGGTCAGCACCCAGTCCCAGTTTCCAATGACTGCTGGCGCGTTTATCAAGACTTAGTGTGTAATTGGTGCTTTGGTTGATGTAGTGCATGGTGGCCTCAGAAGTATCAGAGAGATCCAAAGCATATTCCAGTTTGGCGAACGGTTTGAGGTGACCCTGATGCAGTGGCATCAAATAGTTAAGATTGCCACCCAGGTGCAGTTTGGCCTCATTCAGTGTTTGCGCTTGGTAGCTCAGCGCTGTGCTGGCGCCACGTTCACTAAAGGCCTTGAATTTGCTGTGTGCAATTGACGCCTTGGCATAAGGTGCGATCGACCAGGCTCGCGCTTCGATTAGTGCTTCTTTTAGGCTGAGTGAAGCAAAAATCTGCTGTGCATCTCGGTGTCCCGTGAGTGTGTCAGCACCGTCGGTACGCCGGGTGTCAAACTGCAATTGTCCCAATCCTAAAACTGCTTCCCAGGTAGTGTCCCCGCTCGGCTTAAAGGTACGATAGGCAGATAAGGCATAGTTATCTGAGTTAACACTGGTACTGGCAGTGCCTACATCAACATCACTCTGGCCCAGACTGATGGCAAACCCTAACAGGCCTCGATTGCCAAGTGGTTTGTCAAAGCCCAGTGACAACATCAAGTCCTGGTTGTCGTATTTGGCGCTACTGCTGGTGGCGTCTGTCTCACCCAAGGCGATCTGACCCGCACTCCACATCGACCAGTCGCCAGCGATGGGTTTAAAACTTGGGTTTAGATCGCCGATTAAGTCCGTTCTTAATCTGGCTGCCTCATTAACGGCAATCAGTTGTGCATCCGATTGAATGGCGTTGCCAGCAGCCAGCAAGGCGCCTTGGCCATGATTAGCCAAAGCAGCGAGCCGTTGATGCGGATTAACCTGTGTATTAAGTCTTTCGACTAAAGCCTGCTTGCGCTGGGGGCTGGTGTTCATCACCGCATCGATGAGTGGGTTTTGAAACTGTAATTGAATGCCCTGGTGTGAGGTTAGCGCACTGTGCTGGTGTCGCTCTAACCAATTAAGACGATTCTCAACCACAGTCAGATTGTCTGTTGCCCAGCGCGAGGCGATCCCACTCCAAGCTTTAATCGAACCCACCACATCGGCCTTATTCAGTGGCGAAGTGCTGTTGAGCGTGACTGTATTGTTGGATTGTGAGGTCGCAGCAGCATTGTCGTAGGCATCATAAATCGCGGTTGATGACGCTGGTACCACAGTGAGCGTTTCGCTACCATTGGCATTGCCTGAGAGCGGTACGCCTAGGGTGTAGACATTGCCACTACGGCTAATGCTGGAAGGGGTGGCGCTTGAAAGCGTGGCTGTGCCGCCGCTGATTGATAGGCTAAAGTCGCTTACTTCTAAGGCGCCAGAAGCGCCGGTAGTGTTATAAACTGCTTCGCTAAAGGTCACTGAGATGGTGCTATTGTCCTCAACAATGGTAGTGGTTGTGATACTAGGCAGCTCTGAGTCGGCAATGTCAAATCCATTGGGCAGCGTGTATTCATTGATGTCATTGCCAGAGATGCCTGAGACAAACATCTTAGTACCGTCGGTGTTAAACGCCACGCCAGTTGCTGTGGCCTCTTGTGTAGTGACTGAGAATGTATCAACAAAACTGGCAGTAGAGACGTCAAAACCCGTGCTGAGCGAATACTCGTTGATATTGTCACTGCCATAGCCCACCACAAACATCTTAGTGCCATCAGTGTTAAAGGCCACACCTTGTGGTGAAGTTTCTTGAGCACTCACTGAGAAAGCATCCACAAAACTGGCCGTGGAGACATCAAAGCCCGTGCTTAAGCTGTACTCATTAACATCATCACCATCAGCACCCACCACAAACATCTTGCTGCCATCAGTGTTAAAGGCCACACCTTGTGGTGAAGTTTCTTGAGCACTCACTGAGAAAGCAT
>CAZMJI010000033.1:0-2953 GCA_964566765.1 uncultured Piscirickettsiaceae bacterium | reverse complement strand
TGGAGACATCAAAGCCCGTGCTTAAGCTGTATTCATTAACATCATCACCATCAGCACCCACCACAAACATCTTAGTGCCGTCGGCGTTAAACGCCACACCCATGGCATAAGTTTCTTGGGCGCCAATGGCGAACCCGTCAACAAAACTGGCTGTTGATACATCAAAGCCCGTGCTTAGGCTGTACTCAAGAATGTCGTTGTCTGTGGTACCCACTACAAACATCTTGCTGCCATCGGTATTAAAGGTCACGTCTGCTGGATAAGTGTCTTGTGCACTGACAGAAAAGCTGTCTATAAAGCTTATGCCAGCAGTGGCATAAGGACTGCTGATTAGCACAAACAGCGTGATTAAGTAGCGAATTACAATTGGGCGCCTAGAGCTCAAAACCAATAAAAACCATTAAGATGCCTAGAATTGTACATTGGTTTTTATTGGTATTTGTTGGCTTTGTTGCAGTTTTCACCGCCAAAACAACATCCACAGAGGAAATAACAAGTGACTATAATCGCTTGTTATGAACAAACTTCTATTGGCGTTGTCCTTTTTTGTTGCTAGCGGTTGTTATGCGGTTGATGAGAGCCAGGACACCATTACCATTTTGGTAGAGGCACACATGGATCACGCACAACAATCACAGCAGTGCACCTCCTTAAAAAGCCATTTAAATGAGAATATGCCACTTAACAACATTGAGATTTTGTTCTCCCCTGGGGGCGACAGTTCGATTTTGTATAACAAGGTAGCAGATGGCGATGTGGATTATGTGGTTGCCAATCCCACAACTTCTGTCATTTTGTCTCAACTGTACGGCACAACCCCGCTACTGACTCGCACCAATAATCACGGCAAAAACACCTATGGCAGTGTGTTTTTCACCGCTGCAAAAAATGACATACAAGATTTAGATGGCATTGATAGTTTAACCATCGCGGCCAACAACGAAGAGGGCGGTTCTTGGCTGTTTGCTTATGCACATCTGATGGAAAGAGATCTTTATCCACACGGGTATAAAGATTTTAAACAAGTGAGTTTTTTGGGGGATAACGAAAGCGTTGTTCGAAGTGTGGTATCGGGTCTGATTGATGTGGGTGTTGTTAGGAGCGGCATCCTAGAACATATGATGAAATCAGGCGCCATTAAGCGAGAAGATTTTAAGATATTGGAAGAAGGAGACAGTACCGGGTTTGGCCAATACATCTCTACCAAAACCTATCCAGAATGGGCTTTTTCCTCTACTGCTGCCGCAGATAAACAACAAACGAGTGAGATCATTAAGCTGTTTAAAGCGTTTCATACCAGTGGCATGCCGCACAATTGGGGAGCGTTGGCCAATTACGATGTGATTAAGCAACAGCTGAGAAAGTATCGAATGGGTATTCATAAAGAGCCTGCACACATTGCCTACTTTAAAGAGAACTATCCGTTTATTCTTGCCATCTTTTTCCTGATATTGTTTGTCTATTTATATGCCGTCAATAGGGTTGATAAAAAATTATTCAAATATAAAACAAGATTGGAAAGACTCTCGGTTAACAGCTCTATGAACAGATTATTGGCAGAAGTTACCCATGAGCTGTCTCAGCCTATTACTTCGATCAGAATTGATGCTGAAATTATCAAAGACATGTCTGCTGGAAAAGCCATTGATCAACATGAATTGCAAAAAGTATCGGACTCAATGAGTTATAAAACCCAGCAATGTGTCGATATTATCACCAATATTAGGAGCCTGGTTGCCAATAAGGAGCCTCAGCAAGAGCTGTTCGATATTAAAGGCAGGATCGCAGGCGTTGTTAATTTGATTAAGGCTGAGGTTGCTGCCAATAACATTGAGATTGTCGGTCTGAATACCGTTCCAACAACCCCTGTTTACATGAACCCGATTGAGCTTGATCAGGTTCTGCTCAACGTATTTAAAAACTCGATCAGCGCTATTGTTGACAATCAGAAAAAGCGCAATTTTATTAAATTAAGCCTAGAGCAAGATAAGTCTTTTGCCTACTTATCTGTTGAAGATTCTGGCGGCCTTATTAAAGAGCCAGAGATGTTGTTTAAACTGTTTAAATCAAGTAAAAATATCAGTGAAACGGAAGGTTTTGGTCTTGGGCTAAACCTTAGTAGAAATATTATGAGATCCCATGAGGGTGATTTGTCGTTAGAATCAACCACGATAGAGGGTAGCATCTTTATGCTAAAAATACCAAAGAAGAAATGATTGGACGTAGAGTTTTTATTGTCGATGACGATGAGTCTGTCTTGAGCTCGTTGGAGAGTTATTTCTCCATGAAAGGGTACGCCGTATCCACTTACCATTCTGCCCTGGATTTTTTAGATGAGTATGACTATGAGGCCGATATTCCATTAGGCTGCTTGGTGTCAGATATTAATATGGACAACATGGACGGTATTGAGTTGCAAACAGCGCTTAATCAGCGCGGTTTTTTGTTGCCGACCATCTTTATCACCGGACATGCTGACACCAGTATTGCCATTAAGGCCATGAAGCTGGGCGCCTATGATTTTATTGAGAAGCCATTTTCTCCGCCAGACTTGCTGGAGGCCGTAGAAGGGGCAATCTTAGACAGTACAAGGTCTATTGAGGTGAATAAGCGATATTTCTCGTTGAGCAAGAGAGAGAAGGGGGTTTTCTCTTTGATAATCAAGGGTTGTAAAAATAAAAATATTGCTGAAACATTATTTATATCGTTAGCCACGGTAGAGGCTCATCGAGCTAAAATTATGAGAAAAATGGAAGCTGACTCCTTTGCGGAGCTGGTAACCATGTCGACTTTAATCAATGAAGAGAGGGAGAACAATGGAGAATAAAACCGTCACCATGAAACAATTCATACAATACAATTTAATCGCTTTTGCAGCGGTGTTTATATCGCGATATATCATCATTCCGTTTGACCATTACAATATTGCTGTGGCCAATTATCTGTGGCTACC
>CAZMJI010000032.1:0-12621 GCA_964566765.1 uncultured Piscirickettsiaceae bacterium | reverse complement strand
GAAGTCAGAGCGCTTAATCGAACGCACGTGAGAATCGTGTTAGACGATGGGCGCTCTATATCGATGGACAAGCTTTGTCCAATTTGTTCTGAAGGGGAGAAAACACAATGAAAGCATCTGACTTATTTGTCAAAGCGCTGGAGAATGAAGGCGTTGAATATATCTTTGGCGTGCCAGGCGAAGAGAATCTAGACCTACTGGATTCCTTACGTCACTCAAAGATTAAATTTGTACTGACTCGACATGAGCAGTCGGCTGCTTTTATGGCGGCCACTTATGGACGCCTAACTGGGCGAGCGGGCGTGTGTTTGTCGACCTTGGGTCCCGGTGCCACCAACCTAGTGACTGCCATTGCTTATGCGCAGCTGGGCGGTATGCCGATGGTGGTGATTACCGGACAAAAGCCGATTAAGGCAGGTCTGCAAGGTAATTTCCAGATTCTAGATGTGGTCAGGATGATGGAGCCATTGTCAAAAGACTCCAAGCAAATTATCTATGGTCGTCAGATTCCATCGCTGGTGCGAGGTGCGTTTAGAACCGCTGAAGAGGAGCGTCCCGGTGCGGTGCACTTGGAGCTGCCAGAGGATATTGCTGGGGAGGAAGTTGAAGAAGAGTGCGTTTTCCCAAGACAAACCATTCACCGTGTGTTTGCCAGTGACCGAGCCATTGAGAAGGCGGTGCAAGCCATTAATGCAGCCAAGCGACCGCTGATGCTGGTTGGTGCAGGTGCCAACCGTAAGCGCGTGCGTGAGCCGCTGTCCAACTTTGTGAAGAAAACTGGCATTATGTTCTTTAACACGCAGATGGGTAAAGGTGTCCTAGGTGGTGACGATTCCAACTTCTTGGGTACTGCCGCTTTCTCTTCTAAAGATTATGTACATGAGGCCATTAAACAAGCTGATTTGATTATTAATGTGGGTCATGATATTGTTGAGAAGCCACCATTTATCATGAAAGGCAATGAACAGAAGGTGATTCATATCAACTTCTATTCGGCGCAGATTAAAGACATCTACTATCCGCAAGTGGAAGTGGTGGGCAACATCAGTAACTCCATCAACCGCTTGACTGAAGAATTGGATGCTTGCTTTGCTTGCAATAATGACTGGGTGAAACCGTATCAAGAACGCACTCGAGCTGCCATTCATGCACTGGATGATGATCCATCGTTCCCAATGCTACCACAGCGTGTGGTCGCTGATGTGCGTAAGGTGTTGGCAGATGAAGACATTGTGTCGCTGGATAACGGCATGTTTAAACTTTGGTTTGCGCGCCATTATCACACCCATCAACCAAATACCCTACTGCTGGATAACGCTTTAGCAACCATGGGCGCAGGTCTGCCGGTGGGCATTGCTTGTGCGCTGATGCATCCTGAGCGTCGCGTTCTCTCAGTATGTGGTGATGGTGGTTTTATGATGAACTCGCAAGAGTTGGAAACTGCGGTACGTCTAAAGCTTAACCTGGTAACCATGATTTTTGTTGATAATGCCTATGGTATGATCAAATGGAAGCAGGCAGGGCAAGAACTGCCTGATTTTGGCCTGGATTTCGGCAATCCTGACTTTGTTAAGTATGCTGAGAGTTATGGTGCGACTGGACATCGAGTGGAGGCTAGTGAGGATTTGATTCCAACCCTAAATGCTGCGTTTGAAGCCGGTGGTGTACATCTGGTTGAGTTGCCAATCGACTATTCGCAAAACGCCAAAACCCTGCTGGATGATCTGAAACAATTTGAGAGTTAGGAGTAACCCATGACACAAGAAACCTTACTGGTCAAGCAAGCTTATACTCAAGAGGTTTTGGCTGAGCTTGACATGCATGACGCTGCTGAGATCGATCAAATGCTCTCAACGGCTCAGGCACTCCATCAGGCTGGTGCACTGCCCATACACCGACGCGTTGAAATCCTGCGACAAGTGGCAGCATTGGTTGATCAAGAGCATGAAGACTTTTCTCGCCTGATTGCCAACGAAGGCGGTAAGCCTATTCGTGATGCGCGTGTTGAAGTGACCCGGGCGGTCAATGGTATCCATATTGCCATCTCTGAAATCCAAAAAATTCAAGGCGAAGAGATTCCGATGGATCTTAGTGCCGCTGGCGCAGGTCGACACGCCTTCACAATAATGGAGCCAATTGGCGTGGTGGTGGCAGTGAGTGCCTTTAACCACCCACTGAATCTGGCCATTCACCAAATCATTCCAGCGGTGGCAGCTGGCTGTCCAGTGATTATGAAGCCAGCACTTAATACCCCACTTTGCACGCTACGCTTAGTTGAGTTATTGCACGAAGCAGGCCTGCCAACAGGTTGGGTGCAGGTGGCACTACCCAATACCGAGAATGCACAAAAACTGGTGACCGATCCTAGGGTGGCGTTCTTTAGCTTTATTGGTTCGGCCAAAGTGGGCTGGTACTTAAAATCACAACTCGCACCCGGAACGCGTTGTGCGCTAGAGCATGGTGGTGTTGCACCACTGATCTATACCGACTATGACGATGAACAAGGCTTTGTCAACGGCGTGGTGAAAGCCAGTATGTATCACTCAGGCCAAGTTTGTGTATCGGTACAGCGTGTGTATGTGCCACAGCATCGTGTGGAAGAATTGGCACAAAAGATTGCCGAGGTGGCTGAACAGCAAGTGGTGGGTGATGCCATCAACGAAGACTCAGACTTAGGTCCGATGATTCTACCTCAAGAGGTGGATCGTGCAGAAGCTTGGGTGAATGAAGCCATTGACGAAGGTGCGCGCGTGATGACCGGCGCTAAGCGCATTAACGACGTCAGTTATGAGCCAACCGTGCTGCTCAATCCTGATCCACATTCCAAGGTCTCCACGCAAGAAGTGTTCGCACCCGTGGTGTGTATCTATGGTTATGAGAAGATTGAAGAGGCGATTGAGGCAGCCAACAGCTTGGATGTGTCATTCCAGGCAGCGGTCTTTAGTAACAACACCTCTGAGGCCATGGCCATTGCCAAACAATTAGAAGCCTCTGCAGTGATGATCAATGACTACACCACCTTTAGAGTCGACTGGATGCCGTTTGCCGGACGCAAACACTCAGGCTATGGTATTGGCGGCATTGGCTACACCTTGCATGATATGCTAGAGCATAAAATGTTGGTGATTAAAGATTAGCTTTTAAACTGGTGGTTGTAAAGGTTGGCGTAGACACCACCTTGATCTAATAAGGTCTGGTGTGGTCCTTGTTCGATAATTCGACCCTGCTCCAACACCACAATACGATCTGCCTTTTGTACCGTTGATAGGCGGTGTGCAATAATGATCGTGGTACGGTCTTTTTGCATCTGGTCAATCGCAGCTTGTACTTGTTTTTCCGTGGCTGAATCCAGTGCTGAGGTGGCTTCGTCCAGAATCAGAATTGGCGCATCTTTAGCGATGGCGCGAGCAATGGCCAGACGTTGGCGTTGACCACCAGACAGACGCGCACCGTTTTCACCAATGTGCGCATCCAGACCTTCGTCTAGTGCTTGAATAAAGTCAGAGGCGCTGGCAATATCAGCAGCATTTTGTACCCGCTCTTCACTCATTTGTTGCACCTGGCCTAAGGCGATATTGCCACGAATGGTGTCGTTAAATAGACGCACGTTCTGATCAACAAAGGCAATTTGCGCGCGCAAGGAATCAACATCAATGTCGTTAATATCAATACCGTCAATCAAAATCGAACCTTGGTTAGGGCTATAGAACTTGGCAATCAGCTGAATAATGGTACTTTTACCACTGCCTGTGGATCCTACTAAGGCAACGGTTTCGCCAGGTTGTATCTGCAGATTAATATCATCTAAGATAAGCTTATCCTCATTATAAGCAAAGCCAACCTGTTTAAATTCAATGCTACCTTGGATCTGATCCAGGGTCTGGCGACCGGTATTGGGCTCTTCAGCCTCGTCGATCAAGCCAAACACACTCTCACCAGCAGCCATGGCTCTTTGGAAGGGTTTGTTGATGTTGACCAGGTTTTTGGCCGGTTTAATCAGCATGCCCATGGCGGTAAAATAAGACAGGAATTCACCCGCACTCATCTTTAAGGTATTGGCAGAAAAATACACCACCGAGGCCAATGATAAGCCGATTAACACACTGACAAAGGCACTGTTAAAACCACCGGTCATGTCCACCTTAAAGCGCTGCTGACGAATGTCTTTAATCAGACGTCCAAATTTTGAGCTTTCCTGAGCTTGAGCATGGTAGATTTTGACCAGGGAGTTACCTGAGATGTTCTCATCCAGCAGGTGAGTCATATTACCCATCGAGTGTTGTACTTTGCTAGAGGCATTGCGCATACGTCTAGAAGACAGTTTTACCGCTAAGAAGATCAGTGGCAGCAAGATCAGTAGCGACAACGACAATTGCCAGCTCTTGTAGAACAAGTAGCCCACCAAGATAATCACCGTCATCGACGACTTGATAAAGTCGAGCCAAATGGTGGAGGCAGCCGCGGCAATCTGTTCAACGTCAAAGGTTAACTTGGAGAGGGTTTTGCCAGTGGTGTGCCGATCAAAATAAGCCTTGGGTAGCTTCATCAGTTTGGCAAACATGTCCACCCGCAGATCCATGATGACTTTATTGGATACCCAAGAGCTGGCTGCGGTTGAAGTTAGGGCAAAGGCAGCAGACAACACCACAACGCCGAATAAGAGGCCGGCATACAGCAGCGAGGTTTGTGGGTCGCGCTCGCCGACGAACAAGGTATCCACAATTTGACCGGTAATTTCAGGGATGGCACTTTCCAGTGCGGTGGCGCACATCATCGTCACCGAAGTGAAAATCAACTTGCCAATGTGTGGCCTTAAATAAGGGAATAGGCGAGTGGTAAATTGCCGGTATTGCATTGCAAAATAAATGTTTTTGTTGCACGAACATTCTACACGATTTCAGGTATCATAAGCATTTCAACTTTGTTAGTTTTACATGACTAAATACATCTTTATCACTGGCGGGGTGGTCTCATCCCTGGGCAAAGGTATTGCCAGTGCATCACTCGCTTCTTTATTGGAATCACGTGGCCTTAAGGTCACCATGCTAAAGCTAGATCCTTATATCAATGTAGATCCAGGTACCATGAGCCCTTTTCAGCATGGCGAGGTGTTTGTTACCAATGATGGCGCAGAGACCGATCTTGACCTGGGGCATTACGAGCGTTTTGTGCGCATTCAATTGGGTAAGAAGAATAACTTTACTGCGGGTCGTGTGTATGAAAATGTGATCGAGCGCGAGCGTCGTGGCGACTACTTGGGTGCTACCGTGCAAATTATCCCGCACATCACCAACGAGATTAAAGACCTAATGCGTGCTGGTGCCGAGGGTGCCGACATTGCCCTGGTAGAGATTGGTGGTACTGCTGGTGACATTGAATCGCTGCCGTTTATGGAGGCGATTCGTCAGATGAGCCTAGAAGTGGGTCGTGAAAACACCTTGTTCGTACACCTAACCTTATTGCCTTATATTAAGGTGGCAGGGGAATTAAAGACCAAGCCAACCCAGCACTCGGTTAAAGAGTTACGCGGTATTGGTATTCAACCAGATATTTTGATTTGTCGATCAGAGCAAGAACTGCCTGATGCCGAACGTAAAAAGATCGCCTTGTTCACCAATGTGGAAGAGGGTTCGGTCTTTACCTCACTGGATGTAGACACCATCTACAAAGTGCCGCAGGCCCTGCATGAGCAAGGACTGGACAATGTGGTGGTACGCAAACTGAATCTAGACTGTAAAGATGCTGATCTGAGCGAGTGGGATGATGTGATTCGCAAGCTAGAGCATCCTCAGGGCAGTGTGGATATTGCCATGGTAGGTAAATACATGGATCTGACGGAGTCTTATAAATCTCTCTCTGAGGCACTGATTCATGCCGGTGTGCATACCCAAACTCAGGTTAATATTCATTACTTTGATTCGGAAGAAATTGAGAAAAACGGCACCGGCTGTCTGTCAGAAATGAGTGCTATTTTGGTACCTGGTGGTTTCGGAAACCGTGGTGTTGAAGGCAAGATTGCCACCGCCAAGTATGCTCGTGAGAATCAAGTGCCTTATTTGGGCATTTGCCTGGGCATGCAAGTTGCAGTGATTGAATACGCCAGACACATGGCGGGCATGGACGGCGCCAACTCTACCGAGTTTGATGAAGCAACCAACTATCCTGTGGTTGGCCTGATTACTGAGTGGCAAGATGAGGATGGTTCAACACAAACCCGTGATGAAGATTCAGATCTGGGCGGCACCATGCGCCTAGGTGGCCAGGAATGTCAGCTAACACCAGGCACGAACGCACAAAAAATCTACAACCAAAACACAGTGGTGGAGCGTCACCGTCATCGTTATGAGGTTAACAACCAATTGATTGACCAGGTTGAAGCGGCTGGACTGATAATCTCAGGTCGATCGCTAGACGGCTCTTTGGTGGAGATGGTAGAGATCAAGGACCATCCTTGGTTTGTGGCTTGTCAATTCCATCCGGAATTTACCTCAACCCCAAGAGACGGGCACCCGCTGTTTTCAAGCTTTATTCAGGCTGCCTCTAAGGCACACAATCTGATTCTATCCTAGGTGTTTGATCAGGCCCTTCAATATTGGGAGACGCCAGATTTTAAGCCTTATTGTCTAGCGCAACTCAAGACCTTTGTGGATCAGTTGCCGCTGGGTCAATGTTGTGTGCATTCATCGGTGATTGACCCCGAGAGTATCAGTTTTAGGATTGTCAGTAGCCAGCGTCAAGACACCAGTATTGGCCTTAAAATAGGCGTGTTTTTTGAAGAGTTGCTCTCAGGCTGCGCTTGTAGTGATGATCCTTCGCAAGCCATGATTCGTGAAAATGGCTATTGTGAGATGCAGTTGTTGATTGAGAACTCAGGCCAAGTTGAAGTGTTTATCGACGCTTAACAAATTTCATCAAGCGACGCTTGCGATTGATTTGTCGGTCGGTCAAGACATTCTTTTTGTCCTTAAACGGATTGTCACCACTGCGATACTCGATCTTCAGCGGGGTATTGGTCAGGCCCAGCTCTTGGGTAAATAGATTTTTCAGATAGCGGTCATAGGCATTGGGCACGCTTTGCAAGTGGTTACCATGAAACACAAAGGTGGGCGGGAACGTACCAATTTGGTTGACGTATTTAATTTTAAGGCGCTTGCCTTTGACCGGTGGTGGCTGATGACCGGCATTGGCCTTTTCTAAAATCTTATTCAGTAGTGAGGTTGAGTATTCTCGTCCAGCATGCTCATACGCACGATTGATTGGTGCAAACAGCTTGCCCACACCTGAGCCATGCAGTGCCGAGATATAGTGGATACTGGCATAGTTCACAAAGGAGAGCTTGATGTCCAGTTTGCGTTTGACTTCCTGTTTTTGGTAATCATCCAGGCCATCCCATTTGTTCACCACCACCAGTAGTGCACGACCTCTGTCGGCAATCATGCCCAGCAGGGTTGCATCTTGTTCGGTAACGCCCTCGTGCGCATCCAGTACCAGAATTACTACCTGTGACTTTTCCAAGGCTTCAATGGCTTTAATAATCGAGAATTTTTCAATCTTCTCATGCGTGGCGCGCTTGCGTCTGATGCCAGCGGTATCAATCAGCGTATAAGCCTGTCCTTCACGCTCAAATGGAATGTAAATACTATCACGGGTGGTACCCGGAAGATCGATGGCCAACACACGCTCTTCGCCTAAGATGCGGTTAACCAGCGTGGATTTGCCCACGTTCGGTCTGCCCAATACTGCCACGGCAATACCCTCTAATTCTTCCTCTTCCTCATCGTTGGTTGCAGGTAGTGCCTCAATACTGGCCTCTAATAGGTCGTCTAAGCCCTGACCGTGTTCTGCTGAGATTAGGATCGGATCACCCAAGCCTAATTCATAGAACTCAACTGCATGTGAAATATCCAGACCTTCGGCTTTGTTGCAGACCAAGAAAATCGGCTTTTTCAGTTTTCTCAATTCAGCGGCGATATCACGATCCAAGGTGGTCAGCCCATCTCTGGCGCTAACAATAAAATAAATCGCATCAGATTCTTCCAGAGCGCTTAATACTTGACCTTCGATACCGTTGTCAACCACATTGTCATCACCGGTTAGACCGCCGGTATCAATAATCCGCGCTTGCACCTCCTCGTTGAGTTCGGCAGTGGCATATTGGCGATCACGCGTTAAGCCTTCAAAATCACTCACCAAGGCTTGGCGGGATCTGCTCAGTCGGTTGAATAGGGTGGACTTACCCACATTAGGGCGTCCAACTAGAGAGATGCTTGGAAGGGCCACGATTATCGGTTAGTTAAGATCGTCCAGTTTGATTTGAATCAGTGTTTGCAGCTGCGAATCCTGAGAGATTTGCGCCTTGGCCAATTGGTAGTGTTGTTTGGCTAGCTCAAACTTTCCTTGGGCCACATACACATCAGCTTTGGCTTCATTAAACAAGCCTGAAAACTGACTGTCCTTGTTAATCGACAGGGCGCTTAAGGCTTTTTCATAAGCCTGTTGTTCCAGATGAATACTGGCCACTCTAAGCTTGGCTGTGTGGGCAATGGTGGTGTCCTCGGCACTGGTTAGCGGTGTTAGATAAGACAGCGCTTGCTCATAGTTCTTAGCAACCACAGCGTCTCTGGCTAGGATCAGCGCAGCTTCTTGGCTGTAGGCACTCTCAGCAAAGTCATTTTGTAGTGCTTCGTAGCTGGCGCTATTGCTAGGATTGGCACTTAGGCTCAGATAATGTGCTCTGGCTTCTAGTGCCTGGGTGTGCTGATAATTTTTATACGCATCCAGTCCCCAGATGGCACTCAGACCAATGGCCACACCAGCCACAATTTGCAGACCATTTTCTTTGATCCAGTTTTTAATTTGTTGTTCTTGTTCGTCCTCTGTTGGACCAACGTCAATAAAGTTCTTCATACTTAGTTAATGGTTGTTAGGTAATCCACCAAAGCGTCCAATGACAAGGTTTGTTGTTCACCTTGGCCTTTGAGTGGTTTGATGCCAATTTGGTTATTGGCCACTTCTTCATCGCCCAGAATCAGCGCAAAATCTGCTCCCGCTTTGTCGGCCTTCTTAAATTGTGATTTAAAAGAGCCCAAACTGATGTCATTATAAAGGATGAACTCTGGCAGTTGAGCATGGAGTGTTTGTGCCAATTGCATTGAGGCCAATTGAGCAGCATCACCCAGTGCCACCAAGTAGAGTTTGGTGGCCTGCTCGCCAGGGCTGAGTTCTTGCTCTTGCAACAGCAGAATCAGGCGCTCAAGACCAATGGCAAAACCCACGGCTGGTGTGGCTTGACCACCCATTTTCTCCACCAGGGAATCATAGCGTCCACCAGCACAAATGGTACCTTGAGCGCCCAAGTCTGTGGTGGTCCATTCAAACACTGTGCGATTGTAGTAGTCCAAACCACGCACCAATCGGGTGTTGATTTCGTATTCAATGCCCAGGGCTTCTAGATAGGTCTTAAAAGTCTCGAAGTGTTGTGCTGAGGCCTCGTCAAGATGTGCCATCAACTTTGGCGCCTGGTTAATTAAGTCTTGCATCTTAGGATTCTTACTGTCTAGGATGCGCAGTGGGTTGCTTTCCAGTCGACGTGTTGAATCTTCGTCCAGTTGATCCTTATGCTGGGTGAAATAATCCACCAAAATTTGACGATAGTTGGCACGCGCTTCACTAGAGCCCAAGGTGTTGATCTCCAGTTTGACGTTTTTTAAACCCAGTTGTTGCCAGAGGCTGTGGGTCATGGCCATCAACTCTGCATCAATCTTCGCATCTTCAGCGCCAAACACTTCAACACCCACTTGGTTGAATTGTCGGTAACGACCCTTTTGCGGGCGTTCATGTCGAAACATCTGACCTTGGTAGAAAACTTTTTGGATGCCTTCTCTGGGTAGGTTGTGCTCAATCATGGCGCGCACGCAGCCTGCTGTGCCCTCAGGGCGCAAGCTCAGTAGATCGCCATTGGTATCGCTCCAAGTGTACATCTCTTTTTCCACGATGTCAGTGGCCTGACCGATGGCGCGGCAAAAGGTGTCGGTTTTTTCCACAATCGGCGTGCGAATGTTTTGATAGCCGTAGGCGATAAACAGGTCTCGAATGGTGGCCTCTAGACTGAGCCAAAGATCAGCGTCTTTGGGCAATAGGTCGTTCATACCGCGAATGGCTTGGATTTTTTTACTCACTGAGTTAACTCGATGATTAGATTGCTAGGTATTTTACCAATAATTAGCTTTTGGGTAATTGTATCGGTGTCTCATCCTTAGGGTAGTAGAGATAGATCAATGCAAAGACAAGCAAGCCTGCCAATAGGCGGATGGCAATCAGTAGCAGCGCATCAGCACCAAAGAACACAAACAGCAAGGTGTCCTCAATCAGTGCATGGGCCACCATCAGAAAATAACAAACACTGACCACCTGTTTGCGGCTCATAAATTTGGCCTCTTTAATCAGCACACCCGCGCCATAGGTAATGCCAATCAACACCCCAGTGATCAGCGCCATGACGGTGCTTAGGTGGTGGTTAAATTTGCTCAGAATGCGCAGTCCTTTAAGCCAGGTGGTTAGTAGCAACACCAAAGCAATCAACAGGATGATTTGGATTGATAGACTGATCGCTTCCAAGCTTTTGGTGAGTAGAAAGTCTAGCCAGGTGTTGGGGGCAGTTGTGTGCACTTGATAGGTGCTGACTTGAATCAGATCAGGGTTGGCAAACAACAACTCACTGGGAATCAGTAGCAGTGGCATCACCACCACAAATGCCATGATCAGTCGAAACAGTATCGAGTGCAGCCAATCAATCCCCAGTTTTTTCATTACCGCCGACTCTACCGGGATGCCGTGTATGACGCCCAAAAACAAACCCAGTATGGTCCAATGATAAACACTAAGATCCAGTGGTGCAGCAAAGGCAATGGCGGCATACAAGTTTAAAAATATGCCAGAGGCCAAAGCCAGTGCGGCTTCGGGTGGTAGATCTAAGGGGCTGGTAAAGGGTTCAAACACCTGTGCAATCACCGGCATCAAATCGAGATAAAGCAGCAATTCGGCTAACAAAAAATACGGGATCACCGTGAAGATGATGATCTTACTGGTTGAGATTACCCCTTCAAAGTAAGCGCTGGTGTCAAAACTCACGAGTTAGCCACGCCGTTAGGCACGTGTCCGGTTGGCACGTACTTAGAAGCAGATTCACAATGTTTGTGCTGGTCATCAAAAAAGATGTCTGCACCAAACTTATCCAGAAAAATCCCTTTGTCTAAGCCGCCTAAGAAAAACGATTCGTCAATACGAATGCCCCAGGCACGCATGGTGTGAATCACACGCTTGTGTGACGGCGCTGATCTGGCGGTCACTAAGGCAGTACGAATTGGGTTGTTTTCTTCATCAAAGTTAGATTGAATCTTATGCAAAGACTTTAAGAAGCATTTAAAAGGGCCAGCCTTAAGTTCAACATTTGCCGCCTTTTTCTCATTCTCTTCAAAGGCCTTCATGCCGTGTTCTTGGTAGATCTTTTCCGACTCATCTGAGAAGATCACCGCATCACCGTCAAAGGCAATACGCAATTGGGTTTTGTGTATGTTTTTGTTGCCACCACCAACAATCGAAGCCGCCGCAAAGCCTTTGGCTAGGGCTTTTTGCACATCTTGATAGTTGCTGGATAAAAACAAATCAGCCTCAAAAGCTTCGACCAAATTATGCGTGCTTTCGCCACGGGTAAAGGCGGCTCTAGAAATATTCAGCCCATAGTGTTCAATCGAGTTGAAGATTCTCAGCCCAGTGTCTGCGCTATTGCGCGACAAGAGAATCACATCCACCGGGGTTTTGTCGGTATTGAGTGCCATCAGTTTTTTCACCAAAGAGAAACCCACGCCTGGCTCCAGAATCACATCTTCATTTTCTTGCTGATGTTTGGCATAAGCTTCTACACCTTGCTCTTTGTAGATTTGGTGTGACTCGTCCAGGTTAAACAGCGCTCTGGAAGAGACCGCAATCACCAGTTTGTCTTTTGCATTAGGGGCTACCGCATCTGCCATTGTCTATCCTTGTAGTGATCCAAACAAAAATCCAGCCATCGCTGCATAAATACATTGAGTTCATATTTTATATCCAGATCGCTGCATTTGGCCAAATATGGATGCGACTGATTAACCATCGGCTCATCGCATACTGAGAGCACCTCGAGCAACTTGGCATCCAGATACAATTTAAAGCGAATATCGGGCTTATTAACCCCTTGATGTTGATGAGTCAGGGTAAAGATGGCGGTATGCGCTGAACGCGATTCAATCAGTAAGTGTAGATCGGCCAGTGCGGACGAAGGCAGAATTTGATCTTGCTCGATGTGCTTAATGGTTGGAATCAAGCGACACAGCTTGTGATAGTTTTCTTCAAACAATTGCTCAACCTGCCAATAAGCCTTGGGCTGATTGTGATTATAAAGCTGATGTAAGAAGTCGCGATTTAGATCCACAGGGTGTCGCACTCCAATTGGCCATCATCGTGCAGATAATAGCGATTAAAACCCAAACGCGCCTCGTCGTTAAATTGCAAGGCGGTTGAAGGGCAAGAGAAAATCTCTAACCCATTCACATTAAAGCGCTTGGCTTCATGCGCATGACCAAAGAT
>CAZMJI010000031.1:0-13242 GCA_964566765.1 uncultured Piscirickettsiaceae bacterium | reverse complement strand
GCCAAAGCTGGTTGAGTCAGCACAAGTTGGCGCCAATGAGTTTAAAGTGATTCTTGAGCCGTTAGAGCGCGGTTTTGGTCACACATTGGGTAACGCGCTAAGAAGAACACTATTGTCTTCTATGGTGGGTGCTGCAGTGACGGAAGTGGCGATTGATGGCGTTAAGCATGAGTTCTCAACCATTGAGGGCGTGCAAGAAGACGTACTTGACATCTTGCTAAACCTAAAAGAAGTATCGGTATCACTAAACACCGCTGAGAGCGCTGAAGTGGTTATCGACAAAGCCGGCCCTTGCGAGGTAACGGTTGCAGATATCGAAGCAGCAGGCACAGACATTACCGCACACAATCCTGAGAAAGTGATTGCCACGGTGAACGAAGGCGGCCACATGCGCATGACTTTGAAGATTCAAATCGGTATTGGTTATGATACTGCAGTGACGCGTGACGACGAGTCTTCAAGCATTGGCGGCATGCAGTTGGATGCCAGCTTCTCACCAATCAAGCGTGTGAGCTTTACCGTTGATGCAGCACGTGTTGATCAAAAGGTAAACCTAGACAAGCTAAACATCAACATGGAAACCAATGGTTCGGTTGATGCAGAAGAGGCAATTAAGCGCGCTGCTTCAATCCTACAAGACCAACTGTCTTCATTTGTTGAGCTTGAGCTGGTTGAAGAAGAAGAGGCATTGCCAACTTCAGATGACTTTGATCCGCAGCTATTGGCAGCGGTTGACGAGCTAGAGCTAACGGTTCGTAGTGCAAACTGCTTAAAAGCAGAGCAAATTTACTACATTGGTGATCTGATTCAGAAGACTGAGCAAGATCTACTAAGAACACCAAACCTAGGTCGTAAGTCTTTGAATGAAATTAAAGAAGTACTAACTGAGAAAGGTCTAGAATTGGGCACTGAGATCCCTAACTGGCCACCAGTTGACTTAATGAGCGAATAAGGAAGTACCATGAGACATAGAAAGTCAGGCAAACAATTAAATCGTAATGCATCGCACCGTAAGGCGATGTTCAAAAACATGGCAAACTCATTGTTTCTACATGAAACAATCAAGACAACCCTGCCTAAGGCTAAAGAGCTAAGACGTGTGGTTGAGCCACTAATTACCAAGGCTGCAACAGACAACGTTGCCAATCGTCGTCGTGCCTTTGCTGCACTGCGTGATGATGCCATGGTTGCTAAGCTATTTACTCAGCTAGGTCCGTTCTACAAGGATCGTCCTGGCGGTTATGTTCGTATTTTAAAAGCCGGTTACCGCACAGGTGATAAGGCGCCAATGGCCATCGTGCAATTGGTTGATTTTGACAGCGGTAATGATGCCGAGTCAGCAACAGAAGAATAAGGGAATAAACACATGCCATCAATTAAAGTAAGAGAGAACGAACCATTTGATATCGCACTTAGACGTTTTAGACGTTCATGTGATCGCGCAGGTGTTATTACCGACGTTAGAAAGAAAGAGTTTTATGAGAAGCCAACTTGGGCCAAGAAGCGCAAGAAGGCAGCTGCGGTAAAGCGTACCCACAAGGAAATGGCGAAAAACCGTATTCACCGTAAGCGTCTATACTAATCCCAGCCTATTATGTCTGAGCTAAAACAACGCATTACTGACGACATGAAGTCAGCAATGAAAGCGAAAGACAGCAGCGCACTCAAGGCCATTCGTATGATTTTGGGTGCCATCAAACAAAAAGAAGTCGACGAGCGTATCGAGCTCGATGATTCAGCAGTGACCACCGTGATTCAAAAGATGGTCAAGCAGCGTAAAGACTCTATCAGTCAATTCCAAGCAGCGGGTCGCGATGACCTGGTGGCCAATGAAGAAGCTGAATTGAGCATCATCAACCAATACATGCCTGAGCAAATGAGCGAAGCTGAGATTGTGGCTGCAATCGATGCCGCGATCACGCAAACTGGCGCCAGTTCAATGCAAGACATGGGCAAGCTCATGGGCACGCTAAAAGGACAATTAGCCGGCAAGGCTGACATGGGTCAAGTATCGAGCTTGATTCGCGCTAAATTGGCTTAATTGCCATCTATCTTGGCCTGATGTGGCCTGACTTAAAACGTACAAAAAGTGAGGAAAACCTCTATATCGACGGTTGTCTAACCTCGTTATAATCTCCCTTGCTTGATGTTGGCGTTAAGATATTTGGTTTGATTCTCCATATTGCCCAAATATTCATTCTTCTCAACAAAGACACCAACATTGGGCGCTAATAGATTGCCATATTGAGTTTTTAGGGGGCTGAGTGAGCTTAGACGCTAGCATCGTTGCTAAGACGATATTTATTGTGACCGAAGGGGATAAAGATCGCCAAGCGCTAACACAGCTATTTCAAGCCCAAGGCTTCGCCACGCAAAGCTTTAACAACTATCAAGACTATATTGATCAAGCTGCCCATCTTGAGGGCTGTTTGGTGGCTGATATTGTCATTGGCGAGCAAAATGGCGCACAATTGTTAACCCAGCTGAATCAAATCGAACATCTATCGCCAGCAGTATTTGTGGCCAATATCGGTTCAATTTCAACCGTGGTTGAAGCCATTAAGCTGGGCGCTTTTGATTTTATTGAAAAGCCATTTGCAGAGGCCGAGGTGTTAGAGAAGGTGGCCCATGCCATGCGTGATTTTGCCAGCAATATTGAGATTATCAATCGTTATAAGCAGCTGACCGACAAAGAGAAACAAGTCTTTGCTTGTATTGTGCTGGGCGCAACCAATCAACAAATGACACAAAAGCTGCACATCTCCACCTCAACCGTGGAGAAGCATCGCGCGGCAGTGATGAAGAAGATGCAGGCAGAAACCCTGCCTTGTTTGGTGAAAATGTTGCCAATGCTAAATCCATTGAGCATCGATTTGGAGCCCACCTGGTGCGATTTGGCCGCTTCTTAGTTGGCTAACAAATATAAGGAATACCGCCATGGTTTGTACAAATTATCTTTTGTACAATAACCTCAGTGTCATTGGGTCTTTTCACCAAGACTTAAAGATGCGTGCGTCACCGACTTCCCCAAAGTCATCGGCGTAACTCGAGCCAGGTCAGTGCAGATATAAACTGGTTTTTTCATGTTATCTCTCGTATGTGCTGATCCTGGTTTTTTCCAATCATTTGATACCTTTTGTTACAAATCTTGCGCGACTCAGTTTTATAATAGGATGCATTGTGTTTTGAGAACAAGGGAGGAGAGATGAAAACACTATTAACATTCTTATTGTTAACGCAATTGGCCTGGGCGCAAACTGCACCCGATTATGGCAAAGAAACGCGCTGGGCAGCCCAGGTTGAAGACGGTCTAATGGACGGCGATGTGCTGTGGCTAGAAGCCAATGATCGTGAATTCTTAACGCTGTTTACCGAAAGTGAGACTGAGAGCAAGAAAGCTGCGGTGGTGATCCATGGTTTGGGTGTGCACCCAGACTGGGGTCAGGTGATTCAGCCACTACGCGTGGCACTGACCACGCAAGGATTCAACACCCTATCGTTGCAGATGCCAGTCTTGGCCAATGGTGTTGAAGGTTCAGCTTATCGCGCGCTATTCCCAGATGCCGATCGTCGTATTGCAGCTGCGGTTAAACACTTGCAAGCCGAAGGTTTTGAGATTGACGTTCTGGTCGCACACAGTTTGGGAGCCACCATGTCATCGCATTATTTGGCTGGCAATACACACCCATTTAAACGTTATGTGGCCGTGGGCATGAATGGCGGTGCCACCCCTTATCTGCCGAAAATTACCGTACCGGTGTTTGACCTATATGGCGATGAAGACATTGCGCCAGTGCTAGACTCTGTGGCTGATCGTGCAGCAGCTTCTCAGCACAATGCCAATTACACGCAGAAGAAAGTGCCGGCAGATCATTTCTTTAATGACAAAGACGAACTCTTAGTTGAAGAGGTGGGCAACTGGCTGAAGTAGCTCCCTTACTGCTGCTAGGCGCCTTCTCTGGCTTTATTGCTGGCTTACTAGGCGTTGGTGGCGGACTGATTATTGTGCCAGTGCTGCTGTACTTGCTCGCTGGTAGTTTGAGTGAGGCAGTACTGATGCACACCGCAGTCGGTACGGCCTTGGCGGCGATTGTCTTTACTTCAATCTCCAGCGTGCGCGCCCATCACCGCCATGGCGCGATTGATTGGCATAATTTCAAAAAACTCACCCCAACTATTTTGCTGGGCGCTTTCTCTGGCGCACTACTGACCAAGCTGATGAGTTTTGACTTTATGCGCATCTTCTTTGCGCTGTTCGAGCTGAGTGTGGCGGCGATTATGTATTTTGGTATCAGCAGTGCTAAGCATATTGATCACTTATCGCGTTGGGCTTGGCGCCTGACAGGCTATGTGATTGGCCTGGTTTCGGCCATTGTCGGCATTGGCGGTGGCACCATGACCACGCCATTTTTAACCTACAACAACGTGCCGATTAAGCGCGCAATTGCCACCTCGGCCGCGGTGGGTATGCCGATTGCTGTGGCTGGCGCCTTGGGCTTTATGTTGGCTGGTTATCAAGAGGGTCAAGGCCCTAGTGGTTTTGTGCACCTGCAAGCGCTGATTAGCATCTCGATTGCCAGTGTGCTATTTGCCCCATTGGGGGCTAAAGTCGCCCATCAAGTGGACGGCAAAAAACTCAAACGCTTCTTCGCCTTATTCCTGGCATTTTTAGCCGTTACCGTGATGATCTTCTAAGCCTGCCATCTGGGCAGTAATTGGTGTTCAATCTCCAAGTGATCGAGAATGCGAGCCACCACAAAATCCACCAAGTCTTGAATACTCTCTGGCTGATGATAAAAGGCTGGATTAGCATCAACAATGCGCACACCTAGGCGTGATAGCTTGAGCATGTTCTCCAAATGAATGGCAGAATAAGGCGTTTCTCTAGGCACTAAAATCAATCGTTGATGCTCTTTAATCACCACATCGGCGGCGCGATGCATCAGATTATCCGCCTGACCATGGGCAATGGCGCTGAGCGTGGCCATGGTGCAAGGGCAAACCACCATGGCACGCGCTGGGTTAGAGCCCGAGGCAATCGGCGCGGTCCATTGGTTCTTGCTAAAGGCCTTAATCTGCCCCTGCCTGGCGCCTAGGTAGGCGCTTAGATTGGCCTCAATACTGGCGGTGTCATTACCCAGTTCTAGGTCAGTCTCCATGGCAATCACGGTGCTGGCTGCTGTTGAGATCAGCACATAGATAAGCTCCTGGGTTTTTACCAGCTCCTTGAGCAGGGTTAGGGCGTAAGGCATGCCCGAGGCGCCGGTTAGCGCAACCGTAATAGGCTTCATAGTTTGTCCATCACTTTGTTAAATAAGTTGCCAAAGCCACCATTCGACATCACCACCACATGGCCTTGGGACTCTTTGGCAATCAGTGCCGCCAATGTGTCTACCTGATCAATCAATTCAACCTTGGTTTGTGCAAATAGAGACGCTACATCCCAGTCTTGCGTATCTGGCTTAAGTATTAAGACGCGATCTGCCAAAGTCAGCGAGTCAATCAGACTTTGCTGATGGTGGCCCATCTTCATGGTATTGGATCTTAGCTCCAATACCGCACAGATCGGCTCATCACCCACCTTGGCGCGCAGTCCTTCCAAGGTGGTGGCAATGGCGCTAGGATGGTGGGCAAAGTCATCATACAAGGTGAATCTTGAGTCTTGGTGACGCACTTCTAGACGACGCTTAACGCCGGCAAATTGGGCCAAGGCTGCATAGGCTTGTGCCAGCGGTACGCCTGCATGATGTGCGGCATAGATGGCGTTCACAGCATTTTGCATATTGTGCTCGCCCAGCAGTGACCAGGAAAGCTTATGACCGTCTAACTCAAAACATGAACCGCTGTGATGGTATTGTAATTTTGGATAGCTCAGCGCCTGGGTAGGTGTGTAACAACCCATCTCGATTACCGCTTCAATATTGGCGTTATTGGCCGGATACAGAATCAGACCATTGTTGGGCACAATGCGTAATAGGTGATGGAATTGCTTTTGAATGTCGGCTAGGGAGCCAAAAATATCCGCATGATCAAATTCCAAGTTGTTGATCACCAGCGTGTTGGGATGGTAGTGGACAAACTTAGAGCGTTTGTCGAAAAAAGCGGTGTCGTACTCGTCTGCCTCAATTACAAAAAAGGGAGAGTCGGTTAGGCGTGAAGAGACGCCAAAGTTTTGCGCCACACCACCAATTAAAAAGCCGGGATTAAGGCCGGCAGACTCTA
This sequence comes from uncultured Piscirickettsiaceae bacterium, assembly GCA_964566765.1. GTDB lineage: Bacteria > Pseudomonadota > Gammaproteobacteria > PS1 > Pseudothioglobaceae > Thioglobus_B. The sequence continues at coordinate 7,020 of CAZMJI010000031.1, read as the reverse complement.
AGATCCAGGCCAGCATGCTGGCTGTGGTGGTTTTGCCATGGGTGCCACTAACGGCCAAAACCCACTTATGACTAAGCACGTTCTCGCTGAGCCATTGGGCGCCAGAGGTGTAGGTATATTGCTTGCTCAGGATCTCCTCAACGCAGGCATTGCCGCGCGATAAGGCATTGCCAATAATGTATAGATCGGCCGCCGGCAGGTCTTTGACCTGATAACCTTGTTGATAGCAGATGCCCTGCGCGTCCAATTGTGTGCTCATGGGCGGATAGACGCCTTGGTCTTGACCACTGACCTGGTGTCCCAAGGTCTTGGCAATCAGGGCTAAAGAGCCCATAAAGGTGCCGGCGATGCCTAGTATATGTATGTGCACAATGCTTGTCTTTGGTCTGTGGTAAAAGCGAATTCGAGCCTTGGGTTGTTAGCCCTTATTCGTGTATTATATGAGCAATTGTTAAGCGCTTTTATAAAAAAGTATGGAAGTTTATTTGGTGGGTGGCGCTGTTCGTGATGAACTATTGGGCCTGGCCGATACCTCAACGGAGAAAGATTGGGTGGTGGTTGGTGCCTCAAGCCAGCAAATGCTAGACCTGGGCTATCAACAGGTCGGCAAAGACTTTCCGGTGTTCTTGCATCCCGAGACCAAAGAAGAATACGCCTTGGCGCGCTTGGAGCGCAAAGTTGGTGAGGGCTACAAAGGCTTTGAGTTTGACACCTCAAGTGAGGTTAGCTTGGAGCAGGACTTGTCAAGGCGCGATCTCACCATCAATGCCATGGCCAAAGACGAGCAAGGCCAGTTGATTGACCCGTACCAGGGGCAAGAAGACTTGCAAAACGGTTTATTGCGACACGTGTCCGAAGCTTTTGCCGAGGATCCAGTACGCATCCTAAGAGTGGCACGTTTTGCCGCCAGATTTCAACGCTTTGGCTTTAAGGTGGCACACACCACGCATCGCTTTATGCAGCAAATGGTCACCTCTGGCGAAGTGCAGGCACTGACTCCGGAGCGTGTGTTTAAAGAGTTGGAGACGTCACTGGGTTATGACACGCCTTCTGCTTTTTTCAAGGTGTTATTGGCCTGCGGGGCTTATGATCAGGTTTTTGCCGGACTCACACATGCAGATTATGAGCAGCATAGTAACCCCTTTGCCTATCTTGATGGACTACAGGTGAGTCAGTCGCTGAAGTTTGCCCTATGGCTTAAAGATCAAGACAGCGAGCACATTCAAAGCCTGTGCCAGCAACTACACTGTCCTAAGCACTACACGACCTTGGCCAGTTTGTTCAGTCAGTGGCGCAAAACAGCCTTTGAATGGCGCACCTTAGATGCGCAGCAGTTATTGGAATTTTTACTCAGGGCGGATGCACTGCGTCGTGAACAGCGTTTTTTAGAGTTGCTACAAGGCTATGATATTTTAGGCGCAGAGACACAAGATCTACTGACCCTGGTGCAGCAACTGCGCAGCATTGATATTAGTACGCTAGATCAAGATCACATCGCTCAGTCACTACATCAGGCACGCTTGGCGCTAACCCAATCATTTCTCGACGCGACATAGTCGTTGGTAATCACAATAAGTACAAGCACCCTTATTAGGTAGCACATCGGCCTTGCCGTGTTGAAAATCCAGACTCGCTTGATGTAGCTGTGCTTGCCAAACCTCCAACTGTTGATCCCAGTCTTGACATTGGTTGTTGCTACGCCCTTTACCAGGCAGTGCATCCGCATCTCGAGCCAGGCCTTTAAATTCGACCTTGTCGGCTTTGAGTTGGATAAAGGCCATGCCGTCACTACCGGTGGTGGTGGCATAGATCGGCAGCTGTGGCTCGCTAATATGCTCGCCACACCAGGCACTAACACTGGTATTACCGGTTTTGTAATCAAACACCAGTTTGTCGCCGTTTGGCAGTTGGTCAACACGATCCAGTCGTGTGTTAAAACCCAGTCCGGCAATCTCTGCCGCCAAGGATTGTTCGGTTGCCAGCACCTGAAAACCTTCTCGAGTTTTGTCAATCTGCAATAGGCGCTGAATAATCACCCTGAGTCGAGTTTTCTCCAGGTTAGAGAAGCCGTCTTGGATTCTTCGCCCAAGCGCCTGATCGATGCTTTGGTCAATCTGCGCTATCAGTGCTTCGTCCTCAAGTGCGATTAGACTCTGATGGTCAGGGATATGTTGATACAGATATTCCAGTGCTCGGTGCAGTATTTGACCTTGCTCTAGGCGATTCAGACCAATATGCTCAGGCTCAAAGTCCAACAGCCCCAGGCGCTGAGCAAAGCCCTGAAAAGCGCAAGCCATCTGTGCTTTGAGAACGCTGACACCGTTGTGTACCTGGGTCCCCGACAGTGCCGGTGCCTGCTGATCAATACGATGCTCCATCTCTGGGGTTGATTGGTCTGCTGCTGCTTCAGCATTAGGGCCATCGGCAAAGGTAAATAGGGGTGAAGGCAGCTGTTCCAGGCCGTCATTTAGCTGGGCATAGGACAACTGCACGCTTGGCGCTAGGTTTTGCAAATTTTGACGCGTTTTCTCGGCATCGGTCTGGATTAATTCCTGGTTGGTATAAGGCACACCATGGGCTTGAGCAAGTGCATTGGGAATAAAGCGGGTTAAGTTCAGTTTGGCTGGCAAGACGTCGTGTGTCATGCCCAGCACCCAGGCCTGGTCAAATCGCAGTCCTTCGGCTTCTAGCAAACCTAAAACTTGTACTTGGTTGTGTCCAGATTGCGCCTGAAAGGTGAGGTGTGACAGCAGTGCTTGCAACTGAGACAGCGCCTGGGTGCTGCTAAGTTTTTGCAGTTGTGCATCTAATTGATTGAAGGCCAGTAGACTCTCATGATATTTATGAACCAGCTGATACTCCACACTGGAGAGCGAGCGCTCAGTGGCAAAGCCCCAAAGCTCTAGCAATTGGTTAAAACAGGCGCGCCATGCTGAAGGCAGGCGTTTGTGATAAGGCATGGCCACCACTTGTTCAATTATTTGCGCCAGCACAGGTGTGTTATCCAGGTGTTGACTCAGTTGTGTCAATGACAGGTGGTTACGTGACAAGGATCGCAAGCTTTGGCTAAGCTCAAGGCGGACAATTTTCTCCGCAGTGTGACCCTTAATATAAGGGCTGGCCAGTAGCTGACAAAAACGCGCCACCTCAAGGCGATTATTGGCCAGTTGAATGCTCACAGTCAGCAGGTTGAGCAGTGCCTTAATCAGCGGATAGCTGCCCAGTGCCGTGCCCAATGAGAGGTTGTAAGACTTGTGCTGAACCTCTTTGAGTTGGTCATCAAACACCTGGTCAAACACCATCCGTACTTGGTGCTGTTGTTGCTCTAGACTGGGTACCACCACCGCAATGCTATCACTGGGAGCGTTCTCAAGCTGCGTCTTGGCCCACTGCGCTGCAGCTTGAAGTTCAGCGCTTGGCTGTTCAAAGCAATGCGTACGCACCTCGGGTTGATTGTTTTGCGGCTCAAGCCATTGGTAGCCCTTGGCGAATACCTGCGCTTGTAGCGGTGTTAGGGTTTTAAAGCCATATAGAAAGAGCGGCGCACCCTCATCGGTGCTTAGCTGATCGGCCACATCGTATAAATCCAGTTGACGATGACGCTCTTTGTATTGTTGGTAATCTGCCACCCAGCTGGCAAAGCGGGTGCTGATTGAGTGGTGCGATTGTATCAGCTCATCCAGCGCAATCCGATGGTCGCGCACATAGGCATAGTGTTTGACGATTTCGTTGATCAGTCTTGGGTCGTCTGTCTCGGCGATAGCGCCCAATTGCTGCCGAATCTCGAATTCTGAGAGTAAGCGTAAGTCGTGTTGTTGCTTAAGTGCCTGCCAACGGCCCTTTAGATAATCGCGCCAAGCCAAGACCTTGGGCAAGGCTGTACTGCCATGCGCTTGGTAATAACTGTGTTTGAAGGCAATGACTTGTCGATTGTTGGCCAGCACCACGGTAGCATTGGGCGTGACCTGGGAGAGGTTGGCATTAATGCGCATAGCCAAAGAAAGTGTCTAGGCGGTCCCACAGGTCATCCAAGCCTTGTCGTTTGAGGCTGGAGAACAGCTGCACATCCACATAAGGGTGGTCTTTAACCGCGCGCTTGACTTGTAGTAGTGCATTACTGGCTGCGCCGCGTTTTAGCTTGTCTGCCTTGGTTAGGATGATTTGTGTTGGTAGGTTGATGCTCACACACCAGTCTAGCATCATTTGGTCAAAGGGCTTGAGTGGATGACGTACATCCATTACCAGTACCGCGCCACTTAAGCATTGGCGTTTGGCAAAGTACTCACTCATGTCTTGTTGCCACTGCTTTTTCACTGCTTCGGGCACTTTGGCATAGCCATAGCCTGGCAGGTCGACCAAGCGTCTGTCGTTGTCCAACTCAAAAAATACCAAATGTTGCGTGCGCCCAGGGGTGCGCGACACTTTGGCCAACTTGGTTTGACCGGTGAGCGTGTTGATGGCACTGGACTTTCCTGCGTTGGAACGGCCGGCAAAAATCACCTCGTAACCTTCGTCCACGGGACAGTGTTTTAAGGATGGGCAAGAGAGTAAAAATTTGGCTTGATGGTAGGATTTGCGCATTGATGGAAACGATGTATAATGGCTGAGCGTGTTTATTATAACATTTGGATTTTTTATAGGAGAAAGTAGATGAAAAAGGTCTTAGTTTTGGCAGCTGCCGCTGCATTATCAACAAGTGTATTTGCTTCAGGCGATGCCATGTATAACTCACTGGGTTGTTCAGGTTGTCACGGCGTGGGTGGTAAGTCACAAATTCCAACTTATCCATCACTGGCAGGCAAAGAGGCTGCTTGGATTGTTCAACAGCTAAAAGATTTTCAATCAGGCGCACGTAAAGACCCAACCATGAACGCGATGGCGCCAATGGCTGCTGGTCATGAGCAAGCCATTGCAGATTACCTAAGCAAGCAATAAATGACCCGCGCCTTTGGCGCATTTAGTCATATCAATAAGCCGGTATTAGCGTATAATATCGGCTTATTTTTTTTTAAAAGAGAGAGTATTATGCAAAAAGTCGCCCTATTTTTTCTAAGCACATTGGTTTTTGTCTCAACACAGGCGTTAGCTGCTGGCAATGCCGCTGCCGGTAAGGCAAAATCAGCCACTTGTTTGGCCTGTCACGGCGCTGACGGTAACTCGTTGGTGGCCAATTTTCCAAAGATCGCAGGACAGGGTGAAGCTTACCTGGTTAAGCAGTTAAAAGACTTTAAATCAGGCGCACGTAAAGATGCCACGATGTTGGGTATGGTGGCAGCGCTTTCAGAGCAAGACATGCAAGACTTAGCAGCGCACTTTGCCGCGCAGCCAGTGAAACAAGGCGTGGCCAAGAAAGATGCCAACGTGGCACTGGGTCAAAAACTCTACAATGGTGGCGACGTGGCCAAGGGCGTAACTGCTTGTTCAGCATGTCATGGTCCAAATGGCGCTGGCATCCCATCAGCAGGTTTCCCGGCACTGGCTTCTCAGCACGCAACTTACACGGCTAATCAACTGAAAGCCTTTAGACAAGTATCGCTAAACGCACAAACGGGCGACAACAAGCCGGCACGTACTAACGACGGTCAAAAAATGATGATTGAGTTCACTAAGAACTTAAACAACGACGAGATTGAAGCACTAGCTCAATACATTGCAGGTTTGCACTAATTCAACAGTTAACGGATAAATAGCATGAAAACTTCACTAGAAAAACTAGACGGCCTACTAAGATCACTAACGGTAGAGCTGCCGATTGAAGACTTTAACCAAAAGGTTGATGCAGTATTGAAAAAGATGGCTTCTCAAGCCAGTATTGACGGCTTTAGAAAAGGTAAAGTACCGGTTGATATGCTGCGTAAGCGTTTTGGTGGCAATGCCAAGAATGATGCCAGCAGCGAATTGGTTGGCGAGACTTTGGGCGAGGCGCTAAAAGATGCGCAAGCCACACCGGCGCACCAGCCAGCACTAACCCAGGTAGATGATTCAGGCGATGTGTTTGTTTACACAGTTGAGTTCGAAGTTTATCCTGAGATCAGCGTGGGCGACTTTAAGGAGCTGGCCTTTGAGCAGACCAAAGTTAAGATTACCAAGGCGGACGAGAAGTCAACCATGGATGGCCTACAAGAGCAGCAAACAGAATTCAAGCCGGTTAAGCGTAAGTCAAAAGAAGGCGATCGTTTGACCATTAACTTTAAGGGTTTTGTAGATGGCGAAGCCTTTGATGGCGGTGAGTCAGAAGGCTATACGTTAATCCTAGGCAAGGGTTCAATGATTCCAGGTTTTGAAGACGGCTTGGTAGATGTTGCCGCAGGCAAGTCGACCAAAGTAGAGGTAACCTTCCCAGAGCAATACCAAGCACCACAGCTGGCTGGCAAAGACGCGGTATTTGAAGTAGACGTGACGGAAGTGGCTTCACCAAAATCACCAAAGTTGGATGATGAGTTTGCCAAGAAGTTTGGTGAGGACAGCATGGAAGCACTAACCAAGAGCGTGAAAGAGCAAATGCGCAGCGAGATTGACGCGCGTCTTCACAATGTTAACAAGGATGCAGTATTCAATGCGCTATTGGCAGCGAATGAGTTTGAGGTGCCTAAGTCAACCATTGCACAAGAAGCTGAAAATCTAAAGCAAGACATGGAAGCGCGCATGCAACAGCAAGGCATGGATCCTAAAGCGGGCAATATCGAAGCGGATATGTTCAATAGCGAAGCTGAGCGTCGTGTGAAGCTAGGCCTATTGGTAAGCCAGATTGCCAGTGACAACAAGCTAGAGGCGAACAAAGAGCAGGTAGAAGAAAAACTACAAGAGATGTCTCAAGCCTATGGCGAGCAAGCGCAACAAATGGTAGACTACTACAATAGCAACCCACAAATGCTGCAATCAATTGAATTGCTGGTGGTTGAAAAAATGGTCATGGACCTAGTAACTAAGGACGCCAAAGTAACCGATGTGAGCAAGAAGTTCTCAGAAGTTGCCGCAATGCAAGTTTAATTAATGGATATTCAAAACCTCAATCAAATC
>CAZMJI010000030.1:0-13324 GCA_964566765.1 uncultured Piscirickettsiaceae bacterium | reverse complement strand
CACATGCACTCGAACAAAATAGAATAGCGGGTATTAACCTAGTTCAAGCAATCTTCACCAACCTGACACAAGATCATCTTGACTATCATAAGGATCTTGGGTCTTACAAAAATGCCAAGCTCAACTTGTTTAAGTTTAAACATCTAAAATCAGTAATTGTTAATGGTGACGACCCAAACCATCTTGATTTTTTAAAACCAGCAAAGGCCGCCACTCAAGCTATTTACCATTTAAGTGATTTTTCAAAAATCACCAGTACACAACAAGGTTTTATTTGTCAGCTTGATAACTTTGTTTTTGAGGTTGGGCTTTTAGGTGAATTTAATTTATCTAATCTATTAGCCGCCATCAACAGTGTTGAACAGTTTGGCTTCGAGCGTGAACAAATTATTCCGTTGCTACCCAATATAACCGCCCCGCCAGGTCGTATGCAACAAATCAACAACACTTGCGTTTGGATTGATTATGCCCACACGCCTGATGCTATCAAACATAGTATCAACACACTTAAACAACACTATCCTGATTACCAAATACGTATCGTTTTTGGTTGTGGCGGTGATCGCGACCATGATAAACGCGCCAAAATGGGGAAAATTGCCAGCACGCTTGCAGACGGCGTTGTTCTTACCAATGACAATCCTAGGAGTGAAGATCCGCAAACAATTGTTGATGACATTCTAAGTGGTGTTACTGATTTAGAAAAGGTTAACGTCACCCTAGACAGGCAACTTGCCATTGAAAATGCAATTGCCACACTCAAGGACAATGAGTGTTTACTCATCGCTGGCAAAGGTCACGAGCACACCCAGATATTTGACCAACAAACAATCGCATTTAGCGATATAGAAATTGCAAAAAATGCTATCAACTGATACACACACCCTTGCCAAAGTACTCAATATAGATACTGAAAATTTACCTAAAGTGACTTTCACAGGTGTCTCAACTGATACCCGAAAATCTATATCAAATACCTTATTCGTTGCACTATCGGGTGAAAATTATGATGCACATGATTATATTCAACAAGCAGAACAACAAGGTGTGGTTGCACTCGTTGTTGCTAAGCCAGTTGACACCAACTTACCTATACTACTGGTTAAAGACACTCAAAATGCTTTAGCTGAAATAGCGCGCTACCACTTAAATAACATCAAACCCAAAGTCATTGCAATAACCGGTAGCAACGGCAAAACAACCGCTAAAAATCTACTGAAAAATATTCTTTCATTAAAAGCACCTACGCTTGCCACTAAAGGCAATCTAAACAATCATCTGGGTGTACCGCTCACTTTGTTAGAACTAACGCCTGAGCACCAATACGCTGTTATTGAAATGGGCGCTAACCATTTAGGAGAAATTGCCTATCTACGTGATATAGCAAATCCGGATATTGCAATCGTTACTAATACGGGCGATGCACACATTGGTGAATTTGGTGGCTTTGAAAATCTGGTTAGGGCCAAAGGTGAAATCTATTCAAACAACAGTCAAAATATTGTCAACACACAAACTTCTTATCAAGGCGATCTTAGTTTTGGAATGGGTGGCGATATTTTTGCTAGCAATATCGACGGCAACACATTTACCCTAACAATCAAAAATAAATCAATCAAAATACAACTTCAACTTCTTGGGCGACATAATATCGATAACGCACTCGCTGCAAGTAGTTGTGCTCACGCTTTAGGGGTTGATATAGACACCATCAAACAAGGCCTAGAAGTCACGCTAGCTGAAGTAGGTCGACTTGAACTTATTCAAACAGGAGAAATGCGCCTGATTAACGATAGCTACAACGCTAATCCAGCATCAATCAAAGCGGCAATTAATACTTTGGGCGAGTTTACTGGTGAACGTGTGATTGTTCTAGGACAAATGGCCGAATTAGGCAATGATAGCGAACAACTACACGCAAACATTGGTCAAATCGCTCATGCTAACAGTGACGCCTTTTATAGCTTTGGCGATAATACCAAACCCTACCAAGCGCAACACTTTGGTTCAGCGCAGACACTGGCTGAACACCTGAGCACATACCACAGTCAAGCCACGGTTTTATTTAAAGGCTCGAGAATTGCAAAATTAGAACAAATCATTGCCAAAATAACGGTATAATTTTGCGCTTTGACAGCCAATTTTGGCTTCAATCTTACGCGCTCGTAGCTCAACTGGATAGAGTACTCGGCTACGAACCGAGCGGTTGCAGGTTCGACTCCTGCCGAGCGCGCCATCTTATTCTAGATCTTCTCCGGTGATTCTTGCGGAAACCTTAATATGCTTGTTTGGTCGATTCTGTGGCGCTCAATCGTAGGATTCTCGAGATAAACCACGTTGTGCAAGCATGTCCCTGCCTATTAAATCACTGGGTGTGAATCGCAAGGGAACAGGTCTCAGGTCCGCATCGCCAGAGGGTAATGCTGTGGTTGTTGATAAAGCCAAAAGATTAAACTGGTAATCTTTATTGTCTATTTACGAATTGGTTTTGGCGATAATTTTAAGCAGTCTCGAGCATTGCTCCTCATCTCGACATTTTGAAATACTGTTTGCATTCTCATTATTACCCGTGGCAATAATGGATATTTCAGAAGACGGGGTGGCTAGGGCAAGAGAGTGTAGCAATAAAGTAGCGGCAAGTACTGTTAGTTTCATCAACACAGTGTCCTTTATTATGTTTAAACCTACCGAGCAAATTCTCTTCCTAAGGAGAGGATGTTTAAAGCAATCTGCTCAGTCCTCAAAACAACATGATTGGCATTAGAGCCATCACGTTATTTCAGTTATTCATTGTATTCTTATATATCTTGATTTACAAGGGAAATATGCGTATTGTGGCGCATTTATATGGATAACCATAATAAAAAATATTGTGGTTTTATCAAATACTTAACCTGGGTCAAGAAAACTCAGAAGCACAAATTTTGGTATTAAACTCGGATTAGAAATATTGACCGGTTCTGGCCATCTACCTTACTACGGTGCCGGATTAAAAAACTGCAAATGAATCTTCTCAACAGCCTGCTCGATTTCATCGGTCCAAAGCATATTGGAAGCATCAATATTCTCCTTAAGTTGATCCATACTGGTGGCGCCAATAATGGTGCTGGCACAGAACCATCTGGAATAGACAAAGGCCAAGGCCAAGGTGGCTGGGGTGACGCCCAACTCGTCAGCGAACTCAGCATAGGCCATAACCGCTGGCTCGACTGCAGGTTTTTCATAGCGCTGGGCAAAACCATCGAAAATATTCACCCGACCTTTGGCATTGGGATCGCGCACATACTTGGCACTCAAATGGCCAAAAGCCAAAGGTGAATAAGCCAATAATGGCACGTTTTCTCGATAGCTGATCTCACGTAGTGAGGCATCAAAAGTGCGATTAATTAGGTTGTGAGCATTTTGCACGCTCACCACCCGTGGCAGGCTGTGTTCTTTAGAAGCCTCCAAGAATTTCATTAAGCCCCAGGCCCACTCATTCGACAGGCCAATATGGCGAATCTTGCCTTCATCGATCAACTCAGACAAAGCCTCCAGCGTTTCTACAAAGGGTGTGAACTCACGCTCATGATCCGGATCGAATAAGTACTGACCAAACATCGGTGTGTTACGCTCAGGCCAATGCAATTGGTATAGGTCCACATAATCCGTCTTAAGGCGTTTTAATGAACCCTCTAGTGCTTGCCTCAAATTGGTGCGATTAAAGGCATGGTTACCCTCACGCACCCAAGCCATGCCACGTGAACCACCGGTGGCTTTGGTGGCTAATACCACTTGATCTCGTGCCTGATGCTTTAACCAGCTGCCAACAATGGTCTCAGTACTGTGGACGGTATTGGCACGTGGTGGTACCGGGTACATCTCAGCGGTATCAATAAAATTGATACCTTGCTCAAAGGCGTAATTGAGTTGTGCATGTCCTTCTGCCTCGCTGTTTTGCTGGCCAAAGGTCATGGTGCCCAAACAAATACTCGAGACTTTTAAGTCGCTATCGCCTAACGGATTGTAGCTCATTGCCATAATGGGTTTGATGGATGGTTAAATGATGCCTATTCTAGCACTATCTACAAACCGGTTTGATGCGCAATCTGTTAGAATGCTTGCCTATGATGACCATCCCCAACATACTGACGCTATCTAGGATTCTACTGATCCCGGTATTTGTCGTTTTATACTACTTTCAGCCCACTTATACTGACAGTGCGGCCTTTTCTTGGGTGAATTTTTGGCTAACCGCCACCTTTGTGATTCTAAGCATCACCGACTATCTTGATGGCTACCTGGCCAGAAAGTTAAACACCATCTCTCAATTGGGCGCCTTCTTAGACCCGGTTGCTGACAAATTAATTGTGTCAACCGCATTGGTGATGTTGGTAGATTTTTATCCATCAGAGAGTCATTGGTATATTACGGTATGCGCGGTGGTGATTATCTCACGTGAGATTCTGGTTTCTGCCATGCGCGAGTGGATGGGCACCATTGGCCAGCGCTCAAAGGTTAAAGTGTCGTTTATCGGCAAGGTCAAAACCACCGCGCAAATCTTCGCCATTTCATTCCTGTTATATCAATCACCAGTGTTTGGTCTGCCGACTTTTGAGATTGGCGTGATGCTACTATTGATCGCCACCTTGCTCACGCTATACTCTGGTTTTATCTACCTGCAAGAAGGGGTAAAAACTTTTAAGAATTAAGCGCAATGTCGCTTGACTATTTAAAAAAACTCACTATAATTTCAATCTTCACGCGGGAATAGCTCAGCTGGTAGAGCGACACGTTGCCAACGTGTAGGTCGCGAGTTCGAACCTCGTTTCCCGCTCCAGATTTTAAGGCCTGTTTAACAGGCCTTTTTTGTTAAAACGCTTTGCACTGTTATGGCTGGGTAGCAAAGCGGTTATGCAGGGGCCTGCAAAGCCCTAGAGACCGGTTCGACTCCGGTCCCAGCCTCCATCTATCAAAAAGCCCGGTTTACCCGGGCTTTTTTATTGACATTGTTGGCACACACCTTTGAGTTCAATCACCTGACCTAACTGCGGACTAAAGTCTTTCGCGCCAGAAAATGAGACTTGTTGTGATGCTTGACAGGATTCTTGAACGCTGTTGCAACTGGTGCAATGTAGCAGTACATGGAACTGGTGTTCATGAGAATCGCTACAAACCAAGTAAGTGTTATTCGACTCAATCTTATGCACCAAGCCCAGCTCAATCCAAAAGTCCAACACTCGGTAGATGGTACTGACATTAAACCCATGACCCTGAGATTTTAGTCGTGCTAACAAATCATAGGCAGAGATGCTATGGTTTAATTCGGACAACGACTGAATAATACTGATTCTTTGTGGGGTGGCGCTTTTGCCGGCTTGAGCACACTTGGCGAGTAATTTGTTGGTATCAATCATGCTAGTCATCAAACCTATCTTTAAACATAAGATCGTCAACAACCGCGCCCGTTAGCGAGTAACCACTTTCAACATTGTCAAAAACCGCTGCGCCTGCATCCAAATTAGCATCCGGCGCTTGGCTATTACTCAAGTCAAAACGTTGCGCATCCAATCTCACTTCACCAGAAACAATAATCGGCTTATAGGTATCTCTAAGCTTAATTGGATTTTGCGTGGTATCGACCAATAGCGTCTGGTTTAGCGGTGGTGGTGGTACATGAACACACTGCCCTGCTTCTGGCACCAATAGGAACTTAAGCACATCGGTACCTTTGATTTCAAGCGGCACCATAAAGCCCACCAACTCCATCCTCTGACCCTCAACCCCAGGATTCACTTTGGTGCCGGCCTCATCCAGTTTTTGCTGAAAATCTGGATCATTTAACAACGTATAACTCACCTTCTCTGGCATAAAGTCATACGCACCAGGGGCACTCAGAGAGTGCCAATTTTCAAAAACTTTTTCTAAATAAACATCGTCTAATTCCCTAACGGCAGCGGCATTAAGATGCAAAAGGGTCAAACTAATGGTAAGTAATATTTTCAGCATAATTAACTTAAGGTTTGGTGTAGGTTTTTTCTAAAAACCATCATCGCTGGAATCAAGCTACTTAAGATACCAGCCAATAAAATAGTGGCAAATACTTTGGCTTCTGACAGACTAATCCAGGCAAATTCTGGGGTAATGCCTAAGATTAAATTAAGCTGATCAGTCGCTAAATAGGTCACCAGACTGACAAAAACAACCGCACCCACAATGGCGCTAAGTCCAATCAACAGCGCCTCATAAACCACCAGGCCTGCCAAAAAACCTGGGGTGGCACCGTTGGCTCGATAAATGGTCATCTCACGCTTTCGATTGTCAATACTGGAGATAATCAGCGTCACCATGGCGATCAAGCTAATGGCAATAATAATCCAGCTTAAAAGTTCAAACCCTTGGTCCACCATCCCAACAATTGACCATAACTCTGACAAGGCAATACCCGGTATCACCGCAGAGATGGCTTCTTTCGGGTATTGACCGATTTCTTTGGCAAATCTAAACAACTTTAACTTCGATTTCAGACCCACAAAGGCGGCGGTCACGGTTTTAGGCGTCAACTCTTTTTCACTCATGGAAGACAAATCTAGGCGATCTAAGCTCAATACCTTAGTACCACTTTGCCAGCCTAGGTGAATCAACTCGTAGCCCTTTAGATCCACAAATAGCGCTTGGTCAATTGGGGTGCCGGTTTTACCCAGCACGCCAGAAACCTTAAAAGAAAAATCATCATGCTGCTGACCAATGATATCGCCAGAGCCATGGCTAATGTGAATGTTATCGCCCAACTGATAATTAAGTTTTTTCGCCACATCCGCGCCAATCACCGCACCTTCTAGCGTATTGAAAGCCTCGCCACTGGCAAAGCTTAACGACTTGTTGCCCGCATATTTAACATGCTTAAAGTAGTCGCTTTCCGTGGCGATGACTCTAAATCCTTTGTGACTGTCGCCCAAAGCAATGGGTACTAAGTAGTCGATATCATCTCGCTGTCTAAGCTCATCCACGGTGGCCATGGTGATGTTATTGGTCGGACGACCCAGGTGAAATACCGTATACAGCACCACCTCTAGTGAGCTGGAACGCGGACCAATAATCACATCCACACCCGAGATACTTTGGTTAAAACCCTGCTCGGTAGCTTGCTGTATGCGCTCAATACTCAACAGCAGCACCATCGACGCCATCAAGGTCACGGTGACCAATGAGACGGGCAGCAGGCGTGAGCGAATGGATTGCAGTAATAGCTTAAACATGAGCAGGATTAAAGTCGATCACTTGATCAAAAAAAGGCGCCAGAGAGACGTCATGACTGACCATCAAAATCGCCTGAGAGGCGGGGTCAAAGGTTTGCGACACCTCATCTAAAAATTGCTTGCTTGAGTCTTGATCCAGTGCTGAAGTAGGCTCGTCAGCCAGAATCAAGCTGGGCTTGCCAAGTAGTGCTCTGGCAACCGCCACACGTTGCTGCTGCCCAATACTTAAGTTATTCACAGAAGACTCTGGCGATACCTGAGACAGGCCTAATGAGGTCAGCAATCTATCAATCTCTTGTGTTAGATTGTGAATTCGCTGGCTTCTGAGTTTGGAGAATTTCACCCCTAGGGCAATATTGTCTCTAACCGATAAAAATGGAATCAAGTTAAGGGTTTGGAACACATAGCCAATGTGATCAGCACGTAGGCGATCGAGTTGGGTTGAAGACAGGTCGGTATAGTGCTGGCCAGCCAAGTTGATTTGACCACTCTGCAACTTTAGCGCACCAGCAATCAGATTCAGCAAGGTGGTTTTGCCAGAACCGGAAAAACCACTAAGCAAAACCTTTTGTCCGGCCTCAAGACTGAGATCGGGGAAATGAATGGTCTTACCGCTTGGGTAAGTATATTTAAGGTTTTGACTGCTGAGTATCACAAAGACAGACGACGATCATCCGACTTTAGGGTCTTAAAGATCGCTTTGTTGTTAATCATGGCTTCAATGATAACCTGTTCTAACTCAAAGTGCTCAAAAGCGCTAATCTCAACATTGGTTAATGCCTTAGGGTCATGGCATTCAAACTGATAAGACAGCTCAATATCTTTATGAGTTGACTCGCTTGAGACGCTATGCAATGCAGACTTGAAGTGCTCTAGGTGGCAATCGGCAGCTGCTGGCAGTAAAAACAACTCCTGATAGTCTTTAAGCGTTGCCATCTTCTCATCTAGGTGATCAGGTGCTAGGGCTTGATTATGATCGTGGTCTTTATGCTCTTCATGCTTATCATTGTCATGGTCGTGCTCCTTTTCATGATCATGCTCATCATGACCAAATAAACCCTCTAGAAAGGCAAAGACACCATGCTCTTCAGATTCGTGATGGTCGTCATGCGCCTCATGACCTTCAGTGTTTAACTGCACCATCGGCATCTCATACGTCACACTCAGGTGTTCTTGGCTGAGAATGAGCTGCATGTGATTCAGTCCATGAACGTGCGCATCCGCATGTCTTGTTTCCTCAGCATGGATTGATAATGAGGCAATGATCAGTAACGCACTGGCAAGGTATTTTTTCATGGTAATTAATAAGCTGGATTAAAATTGCAATAATATACCATTTATAAAATAAAGTTTTACATTAATAGCCAGTCATCTAATCGGGTTATTAGCCGCTAGTCTTCAAACTCTAATATTTCAAAGGTCCACTGAGAGTTTCTGCGGGCAATGCTATCAAAGTTCTTAAGATAGCGAAACTCTTCTTGGTCAATATTGGTTGCTGCCATCATATCACCCCCATCTTCAATGATTTGTCGAATGCCGTCACGCAAGTGCCTTAGATAACGATAAGTATCTTGGGTCGCTTGCTCCAAATTGGTCAGCTGTCCATGGCCAGGCACAATGTGCTTGGGCTTAAATTCGGCCATTTTCTCAAACACCTGAATCCAGCTGTTGATGTTTCTGGCAGGACCAACGCCTAACATTCGATTGACATACACCACGTCACCACTAAATAGAACTTGCTCTTTAGGTAGCCATACAATCGCATCTCCCAAGGTGTGCGCTGGACCAAAATGATACAGCTCTAGCGCCACCCCACCTAGAGTTAGTTTAAGTTGGGTATCGAAAGTAATATCAGCATAAGCAGGTTCCGTACCCTTTAACGAATCACCAATCAACTGGTCTAGTCGAGTTAGATGCTCTCCTGCTCTGGCCTTATGGTCAAGCACCGCCTGATTAGAAGCAATCACTTCAGCGCCCAGCTGCTGAAAATAGTCATTGCCCAGCCAGCGGTGATCTTGGCCACCGGTGTTAATCACCCATTTAACGGGCTTATCTGTGAGCCACTTAATGGTCTGATGAATCTGTTTCGCGCCCAGGTAACTGCCGCCTGGATCCACCAAAATAACCCCCTGATCGGTCACAATCACGCCATGCGTTGAGTTGTTAGCCAAGTTTTCAGGGCTTCTTTGCTCGGTTGTACCCACTAGGGCATAAATATTGTCACTCACGCGTTCAACTTGCAAGTTGGCGTATGCATTGAAGCCAGATAGCATCAACACCATTGATATAATTTTAATAATTACCCTATTACTCATCGTTCACTCCTTTAACAACACTGGCTATTAATAGCGCCTGAGCAGCACTGTGTGGCTACCTTTTCATCGGCATTGGTATTGCTGCCATACACTGGAATATCGCTTAAGGTGTGAAAGTTTTCCCAAGGGATGCCTTGCGGGTCCAAGGTCCAATATTTATCAGATTCGGCATAACAACAGTTAGCGCCTTTTTCTTCCAACTTGTCTAATGCATTGTCATCAATACGCTTAGACATCTCTTCTAAGTCTGCCTCAGAATCCAGCTCAAAGCCTAAGTGATTCAAACCCACCGTACGGCCCTTCTGCGAGATGGCAAAGTTAATCGTTGGCTCATCTAAGCGCCACTTGGCATAATCAGCCTGCTCAACCGTTGGCTCGGCGCCGAACATGGCTGAATAAAATTTGATATTTTTCTCTAAGTCTTCCACCGATAAGTGGATATGCATTCTTTTCATGTCTCTCTCCTATCAATTAACAACCGCACTGCGCTTTGGCGCAGCACTCGGCCAGCAATAGATCAACCGCCTCATTCAGCACATCTACCACTGCGTAGCAATAAATTTCTCTGCCTTGCTTATCCTGGCGAACCACACCTGCTTCAACCAAACGATTTAAGTGAAAATTCAGCGTCGAAGGTGCCAAGTCTAACTGCTGGGCAATGCTGCCCACCTTAATCCCTTCTTCACCATATTGAATCACGGTTTTAAAGATGCTAAGACGGGTTTCATGGCCCAGTTCTGACAGAATTTTGACTAGCTGTTGATCATCCATGGCGCTTAGTATACCTAATAAATAACTATATTTCTAGAAATATAGAAATATAATGACTAAATAAATCCAGCTGACGCTGGATTTACTCAATTATTTCAGTGCTTTTAAGCGCAGACGCAAGGCATTTAGCTTAATAAAGCCGGCCGCATCTTTTTGATCATAAGCACCTTCGTCATCCTCAAAGGTGGCAATCTTTTCACTAAATAGGGAGTTGTCAGATTGACGGCCCACCACAATCACATTACCCTTGTACAGCTTGATGCGCACGGTACCGTTGACCACGTCTTGGGTTTGATCAATCGCTGCTTGTAGCATTTCACGCTCTGGCGCAAACCAAAAACCGTTGTAGATTAACTCGGCATATTTTGGCATTAGTTCATCTTTTAAGTGTGCCGCTTCACGATCTAAGGTTAGCGATTCCATCGCACGATGCGCTTTTAGCATTACCGTGCCTGCTGGCGTTTCATAACAACCGCGCGACTTCATACCAACAAAACGATTCTCCACAATGTCATCACGACCAATACCGTGCTTACCGGCACGCTCGTTAAGATCTTCCATCACCTGAGCAGGACTCATGGTTTGACCATTAATGGCGACAATATCACCCTTCTCATAAGTCAGTTCTACGTACTCTGGCGTGTCTGGCGCAGCCTCTGGTGACACGGTCCAACGCCACATGTCGTCTTCTGGCTCTGCCCATGGGTCTTCCAAAATATCGCCTTCATAAGAGATGTGTAGCAGATTGGCATCCATGGAATACGGCGACTTTTTGCTTTGTTTTTGGTAATCAATTTCAATACCATGCTCCTCGGCATAGTTCATCAGCGACTCACGCGATGATAAGTCCCACTCACGCCAAGGGGCAATCACTTGAATGTGTGCATCGATGGCATAGGCGTTTAACTCAAAACGCACCTGGTCGTTACCCTTGCCAGTCGCACCATGTGACACCGCATCAGCGCCCACTTCATTGGCAATTTCCACCAAACGCTTAGAAATTAAAGGACGTGCAATTGAGGTACCCAGTAGGTATTCGCCTTCATAGATGGCATTCGCACGAAACATCGGAAACACAAAATCACGGGCAAATTCTTCACGCAGATCTTCAATATAAATCTCTTTAATGCCCATCGCCTCAGCTTTGGCACGTGCTGGCTCTACCTCTTCACCCTGACCAATATCCGCGGTAAAGGTAACCACTTCGCAGTCATAAGTCTCTGTTAGCCATTTAGCAATAATGCTGGTGTCTAGTCCGCCTGAATAGGCCAATACTACTTTGTTCATTGTGTTTTCTGATAATTAAATGTGTTACTTAAAAGCACCTCGCCCTGGGCGTTCAGTACGTCTACACGCCAAGTGCCTGTCCAAGTGTGCCAGAGGTTTTTTGATGACCAAACGCGCCAACGATCGCCTTTGATGTCAAAACTTACCTCAGCCTTCACCTTGTCCTTATAAACCCAACGATGGGTGATTCGATCGCCCGAAAGGTTGCGGATATTGGTGAAGAAATAGATTTTACCTAAAGATTGATCGGCCTCGGTGATTATCTCCACCGGTGTTCGCTCCTTGACATCTTTGGCAAAAACCGCCTCAGAGATGTTTGGATGCACCCACTGAGACCAGGCCACAGTACTGGTTAACAACGATAATAATAGGAGAAGTTTTTTCATGATGTCACCCAATCAATCACATGTTCATCAATCTCATGCTCGTCGACCTCGTTATCTCGGAAATTGCGCCCACGAATCGAGATGCCGGCCAAATGCACTGACTGCTCATCACCGCTGATCAGCGGATGCCAATCGGGCAGTGGCTTACCCTCATATAATAGCCGATAAGCGCAAGTACTAGGCAGCCAGTTAAATTTCTCACCCCAATCTGGCTTAATCGACAAGCATTCGGGTACCAATTGCTGACGCTGCTGATAGTGCGGACAGCTGCAAGTCTCTTCATCCATGTATTGACAGGCCACATCGGTGAAAAATACCTCGCCAGTGTCCATGTCTTCGAGTTTGTGCAAACAGCAACGCCCACAATGGTCGCACAAGCTTTCCCATTGATCCTCAGAGAGTTGATCCAGTGTTAGTGCTTCCCAAAAGCGTTCGCTCATGGCCTATTGTTGCTCCAAAATACGCAATAGAATTTCTTGACCCTCTTGATCGCCGGCGCGTGCCGAGGCACTGGCCCAATAGTGTGCTTGTTGATAATCCTCTTCAACCCCTACCCCATTCAGATACATCATGGCTAGGGCGTTTTGACTTTTAATCAAGCCTTGGGCGGCTGACTTGCGCATTAGCAAGAAAGCCCGTCTGTCGTCTTTAGGCACTAATGAGCCGATACGATACAAGGTGCTGAGATTGTGCTGCGCCACGGGATTGCCTGCCTTGGCACTTTCCATTAATTGCATCACATTGTCCAGCGGTACTTGGTTCTCAGCCAGGGAGTTGGCGATTTCCGCTAGGTCTGGCACCATCGGCTCAAAGTTTGCCTCTTGGGTGTCTGGGCTTGGGTCAGCGACTGGCATAGGCACAACCACTGATGCTTGCTCCACCGGCACCTCTGGCACCTCAATCGGCGTCGATTGGGCTTCAACAACAGGTGTCTCAACAGTCTCAACGGCTACCGCTGTTGGCAATTGCTCAGCCACTTGGTCAAAATAGGCTTGCTTTTGTGCATCAATCACGGCCAATTGCGCTTGCGCTTCGGTGTGCTGTTGTGCGCTGGCCGCCTCCAGCCACTGTTTGGCACTATCAAACAATTCTTCATCCAAATAATACGCACCCAATAAGTACTGAGATTCAGCATGTCCGCCTTGAGCCGCTTTAAACAAATACATGCGCGCCACGGTACTATCTTGTTCCACATCGATACCTTGGTGGTACAACTGATACAATTGATATTGCGACAAGGTGTGACTTTGTCGAGACAAATTTAACAACTGACCAATGGCCTGTTGGGCATCTTTTTCAACCCCTTCGCCTGTCAGCAGGGCCAAGG
>CAZMJI010000029.1:0-14163 GCA_964566765.1 uncultured Piscirickettsiaceae bacterium | reverse complement strand
AGAGTTATGGAAATTGCTTAACCGAGGCGGAAACGGCACGTGATATGCACAGTTGTCTAACTACCGAGCTGCATACTGAGGAGCAGGTGATGCAAAGGGCACTTGATATGGCGTATGAGTCTGCCGCTGAACTGACTGCTGAGATAAGACGCTCACAAGTAGACTGGATGCGTTATAAAGATTCTCATTGCGAGGTTATTCGTCAGCGTTACACACAGGGAGATGTAGGCATCATCGCCCATCCTTTGTGTGTGCTGGATATGACTCAACTCAGAATCGAAGAGCTTAGGACCGTGATTGGGTATTAATCAGCAGATCCTTCACCTTTGGTGCTAATCCTCTAGCTCGGGCTGCGGACTTCCTTCTTCCCCTTCTTCGATAGCCTTGTCTGGCAAGACTTTGTTGAGCACTATATAGCCAATGACTGCAGAGAGCACTGAACCAATGATAATACCCAGACGCTCATCAAAGATCACACTTGCGCCTTTTTCTTCAAAGGCCAGAGAGCCGATAAATAAACTCATGGTAAAACCAATACCGGTAATCAGGGCGACACCGTAAACCATCGGCCAGTTGGCACCACGTGGCATCTTCGCCAACCCCAGTTTAATGCTGATCCAGCAGAATAAGAATACACCAACTTGTTTACCTAAGAATAGACCCAGGGCAATGCCCAGTGGCACTGGATGTAGTAATTGCTCAAAACCAGTGTTGCTTAGGGAAATACCCGAATTGGTAAAAGCAAAGATTGGCAAAATGGCAAAGGCCACCACGCCGTGTAGGTCACTCTCAAGTGTCTTCAGCATAGATCGCTCTTCACAGTCGCCAGCGTCAGTTTTGCTGCGGATTGGAATAAATAGGGCTAGAATCACACCAGCCAAGGTGGCATGTACGCCCGACTTGAGTACCGAAGCCCACATAATAATGCCCACAACCATATAGGAGGTCATTTTTGCATGACCGCTACGATTTAACCAAAATAGAATCGCCATACAGGTCGCAGCAACGGACAGCGACAACATGGAGATGTCCAAGGTGTAGAAAATCGCAATAATAATGATGGCGCCCATAT
The DNA here is from genome assembly GCA_964566765.1 of uncultured Piscirickettsiaceae bacterium. Lineage (GTDB taxonomy): Bacteria > Pseudomonadota > Gammaproteobacteria > PS1 > Pseudothioglobaceae > Thioglobus_B. The sequence goes on along the minus strand of CAZMJI010000029.1, from coordinate 13,091 downwards.
CATCAAAGATGGCTAGACTCACCAAGAACACCTTAAGACTGATCGGCACTCGGCTGCCTAGTAGTGAGAGAATGCCTAGCGCAAAGGCGATGTCAGTTGCAGTAGGAATGGCCCAGCCGCGCATGGCTGCTTCGTTGTCGGCATTAAAGGCGATATAAACCAAGGCCGGTACAAGCATACCACCCACCGCTGCCAAGCCCGGCAGGGCGATGCTTTGCATGTCTTGTAGCTCGCCTTCGAGTAGCTCTCTTTTGAGTTCGAGACCCACCAAGAAAAAGAAGATGGCCATCAGTCCATCGTTAATCCAAAGCAGGAGTGGTTTGGCGATTTCAAAAGCACCAATGCGGATTTCAACCGGCAGCTCGATCAGCATGTCATAGTAAACATGCAGCGGCGAGTTGGCAAAAATCATGGCCAAAGCTGCAGCGGCCACCAGCAAAATACCACTGGCGGATTCTAGTTTAAGAAACTCCCTTAAGTTGTTCATTCTCATTCTTTTTATCATGAGCTATTCCTTGATAAGTTTGTTTTATTCTTGCAAGAAAGCACTAGCGTTGAATCGCCTGTTGAGTTGGCAACAAAGAACGCTATCCCCCTTATTTTGGTTCATTTGTGTTATTGGATTATATAGGCTCGATTAAGATTGAGAATGAAAATTCGAAATCGCCTAAAATAAAGTCATATGATAAGATTATTCGTTTACGGCTCCCTAGCGCCGGGCAAGGAGAATCACCATCTCTTGGAAAGCATTCCAGGCACTTGGGAGAGTGCAACCTTAACAGGGGAATTGCTAGACAAGGGTTGGGGCGCTGAGCTGGGTTGTCCGGGTTTGGTGCTTTCGGATCAAGGGCAGCAGATTCAAGGTTATATTTTTACTTCTAACCACCTATCAGACCATTGGCCAGTATTGGATGCGTTTGAGGGAGATGATTATCAACGCACTCTAACCATTGCCCAGATCGATAATGGGACGCAAGTGTCAGTGTATGTGTATACGCTTAATAAGGGTGTTATTAACGATTTAATAACCTAAATTAAGTTTTTTCACTGTTTGTGTAACGTTTTTTTAACAATTATTGGTTTTAAAGGGTTTATTTTAGGTTTTGTCATGATAAAAGCCATTTTTCTGCGTTAGAATGGAGTTAAACTTGTTAAAAAATGGAGGTGTGATATGTTAAGACGTCAATTTATTAAATGGTTTCTAACCTCTAGTGTGGTGCTGTCTGGCTTAACGGCTAGCAAAATCGCTTCTGCTTCTGGCAGCGGTGGCGGTGGCGGAGATTCTTCTTCGGGTGGTTCTTCCAGTGGTGGCAGCGCTTCGTCAGGCAGTTCATCAACCAGCGGCTCTTCCAAGAGTGGTTCGGTAGAGGGTTCAGCCAATAGCGGCAGCTCTGATGCAGATCAAGGTGGCTCTGCTTATGGCGCCTCAGCGTCTGGCTCCTCTGCTCGTAGTGGCAGTGTGCGCGATAAGCTAATCAACGATGTGGATGGTCTGTTGAATGCAGATAACTACAGCACCGTTTCACCTGACAACCTTGCTGCGACACTGGAGGCGTTCAAATGATTAATAAGATTGTAGGTATTGGCCTATTGGCATTATTACTAAGTGGTTGCGGTACTACGCCAGTTGCGCAGCAGACTCAAACCTTGGGCGATCGAATCTTAGCGGATGTGCTAAATTCCAAGCCGGATGGTTACGTGGGAATGCTTCAATCCTCAGGTGAGACTTATAAGATTGTTTCTACTAAGCTCAGCAGCAGTGGCGTTAAGTTATGTCGTGTGCTCAGCATTGAAAGCAACAATGCATTTAGGGTTGAGACCTATTGCAAGATGAAGGGCGGCAATTGGCAGTAGAGACGCCAGCAGATCGGCAGCAAAAAACTTTTGTTACTGAGGCTTTTGAGTATCAATTCTGCATTGTTGCGCCTGCCTTTTTTATGGAGTTGGCAAGCGCCACCTTAAATGGCTGGCAGTTTGTTGAGCAGCCTTGTGTATCACCAAAGGACATTGTGGTCTCGTATCAAGATGAGGTGTTTCATATTGATGCAACCATCTTAGATGAGCCCAAAGTGGTTGAGGACTTGTTAGATGCGCTAAACGAGTTTTTTCTTTGCTTGAGTTATTTGCTGGCTAACAAAAATCCAACCTTAAAGCTATTGCATTGTGCCAGCTATGTTGACGCCAATCAAAATGTGATCTTATTGGGCGATAAAAGATCGGGCAAGTCAGAACAAATTTTGGCCAAGGCCATGGCTGGCCACAAAATCTACGCCGATGATTTGCTATTATGGCACCCTGAAAGAGGTGAATTTATGGCGCTAGGATTGCCGTTAAGACTTAGAAGATCAGCGGTTTCATTACTCAAGGATGCTTCCATTAAAGACCGATTTTTAATAGGCAAACACATCCTTTATTCTCATAAAAAATACTTCAATCGGGCAGCCCTAGGCGAGCAGTTTTCGCTGGACCAAATAAAAGTCATGACTCAAGACTTTGAGCCGGTTAAGATTTCAATTTATCAATTTCTAGAGCGATTAGAACAATCGCTGATTAGCGATAATTTTTTGTCTTATAAAAAACCGTTGTAATGAGGTTAATGCTCAGGTTTTGTTCGTAGCTGTTGACTTGAATCAAGTTGGCAATGTCTGCTAAGGCGTTATACTGACACTTGGGAGTCCAGAGCAATGAAACATTACTTACCTTTTTTTATGCTGCTTTTATTGGCGGTTAATGCGCAGGCAGAGCCTTACGATGGCCCCATTGCCGATGCGCATGCACACCTACCCAAATCGGTTTCTGTCGATTTTCTGGCCGATATCTATCAGCAGGCTGGCGTTGAGCAGGCGGTTATTTTTACCAATACCTTTGATCGTTCTAAGCTGTTAAAAATTAAGCAGAAGCTGGGCGCAGGATTTGTGCTATTTCCTGATGTGCATAAAGGCAAAAAAGGTCGTTACAGAATCAAACAGCAGCGTCTGGAGAAGATGGGTGAGCTATATCAAGAAGGGGTGATTGACGGTATTGGTGAGGTGTATATTAACTTAAGTTACGCACCCTTTGCCAGACGCGGCATTCAAAGTCCAATTGATTCCTTTGAAAAGGGTCAATTTTGGCAGCAGGCTAACAAGCTGGGGATGCCGGTACATTTACACCACGAAGCGCCAGATGCGGCTTTTTCTGAAACACTAGAGCGCTATCAAAATATTAATTTTATTTTAGCGCATTCGGGCTATCTAGCGCCTGAGGTGTTGGATCAGTTAATGAGCAAACATCCCAACTTATATGCAGATCTCTCGTTAATCTCTAATGCGCATTTTGGGCTATTTAACAAGGCACCTAAGCTTGGTAAAAGGCCTTCGGCAGCTTGGCAAACACTGTTGGTTAAACACCAGGACCGGTTTATGTTAGGTTCAGACATTGGCGCCAATAAAGCGCGCGTGTCCAAGTTGCCAGCAGTGATTGAGGATTATCGAATCCTACTTGGAAATCTGCCCATAGAGGTTGCGAAAAAAATTGCTTATCAAAACTTTGAACGATTGTTTGTAAGATGATGAATCCACTCAATTACCTTAAAGTGACTGCCGCCATACTATTGGTCAGCCTGTCGAACGTGAGCGCATTTCAGAGTCAAGCCGATTATCCAGCGGTTAATACCAAGTTATCTCTGCCATTTGATATTGACGACCTCAACCTGGATAACGCCAATTTAAATCCATTTGGTATTGTGCGTTTTGCCGCAGATCGCGGTATTGGCCATGGTGGTATTGACATACCCTTGCAAGAAAATAGCCCTATTTATGCGGTCGCTGATTCTGTGGTGATCGACATTAAACCAGGCAAACATGCTGACGATCGAAACTTGTTGTTACTGCTTGAGAGCAAAGAGATAAAAGACGAGGGTTGGATTTTTATCTATGAGTCAATTGACTTGGATCCTACTATCAAAGTGGGTAGTGTGTTAAGCCGGGGACAGCGTATTGCTACTAAGAATCGAGCGGCTTATACCTCGCATATGCAGCTGACTTATTGGCAACACGGCTATTACAACAATCATCAATGCTGGATGGAGCATTTGGATTCGGACGAGTTTGTCCAATATTTTAAAAATCATATGGCTAAGCACGACAATTTTGTTGGTTTTTGGCGCTCACAAAGAGCGTTTAGAGGATTGTTGGATTCATCGCTTTATCCAGAAGGTGCGCAGTTGTGCTATCCACTGGGAACTGATGTTAGGAGGTAAAATGATGTCAAAAATAATCAAACAATGCTTGGTATTTTTTCTGAGCTTGGCTGCATTAGTATCGTCGCCAATGGCTGACGACAGCCCAATCTATCATGAGGTGTTTTATCCCGATGAGATTGCCCCTGCACCTGCACTCATGTTACTACACACCAGTGGGGGTTTTGACAAGGAGAAGCGCAAGCAATTGCACCAGAGGTATGTCGACCAAGGCTTTGTGGTGTATATGCCTGACTTTTTTAAACGCCATCGACTGAACTCAAGCAAGCGCTTTACCACTTGGACCACTTATCGAGAACCGATTGAGCAAGAGTTAACACAACTGCTAGAGGTAATGAAGCAAGACCCAAGGGTGGATGCGGATAATATCTTTGCCGTGGGCCAATCAAACGGCGGTTATTGGGCCAGTTATTTGGCAGCCACCCAGCAAGTCAATGCTGGCGCCTCGCACTTTGGCGTGTGGAAATGGCCGTTTACCCACAACGGTTATCCGGCCCAATATTTTGATCAGGATAGTCATCCAGTGTTGGTGCTACATGGTCAAAAAGACTATGTGCAAAAAATGCGTAATGTCCAGCCTCAATGGGACATTGCACAACAACGTGGCGGCAATCTAAGCATTCATGTTTATCCTGATGCGGGCCATAGCTGGGATTGTGATTTTTGCCGGAAGGCTAAATACGACAGTCGCATCACCAAGGATGCGATCAACAGAACGGTTGAATTTTTTAATCAGCACCAACACTAAATGGCTTTATTGAGCTTTTGAAAAGTGACCGTGTTTTAGAAAGTAGATGGTTTGCGTAGCTACTGCGTCGTTATAGCGCATCATCGAATGACCAGTGTTAACTTCAACAAAATCACGCATACCTTCCAATTTGGTGGATTCTACGGTGACCATACCATCATCTCGACCAGGTAGATAGTCGTCGTTATCATAATCAGCCACGCCAGCAATCACACCAACTGGATAGTAGGGTGACGCTAAGGAATTGGGAAAACTGTTTGGCTCGGTACCCAATTCTCTGGCCATGGGCATAACAAACTGCACCCAGTCTTTGCCACCCAACCAATTGGCCATGCTAGTGCCCTGATTAGGGGTACCAATTAGCACCACATTGCCCAATGATTTTGGCTGATTGTGTTGTAGGTAGGCGCGGATTAATAAGCCGCCAAGCGAGTGCCCTGCAAAGTGTACCGGGTGCTCGGCCTCTAGGCAACAATGATTGATTTGTCGGCTAATATCAGCAATTACCTCAGACAAGGTGGTGCCGATAGACCGGTAGCCGATACGTACCACGTGATAGTCGGCATCCTCTAAGCGATCAGCCAGACGCCACATGGCCAAATTGCTACGCCCCAAACCGTGTAGCAGTACCACCGTTTCTTGAGCTTGAACTTGGCGGTCGAGCGTATTACTCGCTTGAGATTGGGCGGCGCTCAACAGCGAAAACAGTAGAAAAATGCCAAGCAGTGGTTTAGTCATCAGTATTGTGGCTTGATCTGGGTATAATTTCCAATTTGGTGAATTATAAACAACCTATAACAGGACAACAAATTATGACAGTACAAAAAGACAAAGTAGTGGAAATGCACTATACCTTAAAAAATGATGCGGGCGAGGTGATCGATACTTCAACGGGTCAAGATCCAATGCCGTTTCTACATGGCCATGGCAACATCATTCCAGGCTTGGAATCTGCCCTAGAAGGCATGAAGGTTGGCGAGACTTGTGAGGTTTCAGTTGAAGCTAAGGATGCTTATGGTGAGTATCACCCAGAAGGTGTGCAAGAGATTCCAATGGAAGCTGTTCAGGGCATTGAAGGTTTGCAGGTGGGCATGCAGTTGCAATCGCAAGACGAGCAGGGTAATCCATTTGCAGTGCATGTAAAAGAGATTAAAGAAGATACGATTGTGATCGATGCCAATCACCCACTAGCGGGTGAAACACTACACTTTAGTGTGAGCATTGAAAACGTGCGCGACGCCAGCGAAGAAGAGTTGGCACATGGCCATGTACATAGTGGCAGCTGCTCACACTAACATTCTGATTGCATAATGGATAGCATTTGTCCATTATGCAACGCCCAGCATACTGTCAGTTATCAGCAGGACAGTGACTATCGACAGTGTTCAATCTGTCAACTAATCTACACACCACAAGCGCAACACTTAAGCGAAGTTGAGGAAAAATCTCGCTACGATCAGCATCAAAATGATCCACAAGATCAACGTTATCGCGATTTTTTATCTAAAGTCTTTAACCCGGTAATAAGCCATATTAAACCAGGTCAGCGAGGCTTAGATTTTGGTTGTGGTCCAGGGCCAACCCTGTCGCTGATGTTCAATGAGTCTGGTTACGAGGTGGATTTGTACGACAAGTGTTACGCAGCAGACGATACTGTGTTTTCAAAGTCTTACGACTTTATTACTGCTACAGAGGTGGCGGAACATCTTAGGGTGCCTGGGTATGAGCTCGATCGCTTATTCTCAATGCTCAAGCCAGGCGGTGTACTGGCGCTAATGACGCAGCTTTATGACACCGTGGACTTTGCTCAGTGGCATTATAAAAACGACCCCACGCATATTTGCTTTTACCATTCAGATACCATGCGCTTCTTGGCTGAGAAGTGGCAGGCGCGTGTGGAGATCGTTCGGCCTGATGTGGCCTTATTCTATCGTTAACTGCGACTTAGTTTGTTAGCTGTTGTTGGCTAAATAAACGCTGTGAGTTGGCGTAAGGCGCCACCGGCGAGAAGTTTTGATTTTGCCAATTATGACCTCGGTTAAATTGAGCTCTGCTTGGGTAGGCTTTACTAGGATAAAAGCCCATGGAAGGACTGATAAAATTTGCGGCAGCAACTGGCACTTGTCGCTGTTGGAATTGCGTGTAGTTGCCGCTAAAAGGACCGCCAAAACTGGCATTGTGCGTCCAAGGACTCCAGGTTTCAGCCAGGGTGCAAGTACTAATCAGTAGTGGTATAAGTAGCCATGTTGGTCGATTGATCATCAGTGATAGTGTCACAATAAATAAGGTTGCTTAGTCTAGCATAGTGCCAAATGATATGTGATAATTGAGCGATATTTTGTTTTTAAGGATGGGTTTATGTTACGTCATTGGTTAGCAGCGTGTTGCGCACTGGGTTTGTTGAATGCGCAGGCAGAGGTGGAGATTATCGATGGCAATCAAATGCTGGAGTCGGTGAATAAGCAAATCACCAATATTGACACCGATGAGCTGATTGAAATCCTAGACAAAGAGCCGAATGCGGTACTCATTGATGTGCGCTCACCGTTTGAGATTAAACACACGGGCACCATTCGACGCGGACAAAATGTCAACGTGGTACGCGGCTGGATGGAGTTTCAAATTACCGATCATGCCAAGTCTAAAGACACACCAATCGTGGTTTATTGCGGTACTAACTTACGTTCGCCACTGGCAGCCAAAACCCTTGAGCGCATGGGTTATACCAATGTGAAAAATTATGAAGATGGTTTCTTTACTTGGAAGGATTCGGGCAATCCGGTGTGGATTAGCGACTTTGAAACCGAGTCAATCTTATATCGCAAACCTGAGCAAGTGATTGACGGTGTGTACTCAGCCATTGGTGCCACTCAACCACCAACCTATGAAAACTCAAACCACAACAACAATCTGTCGTTTATTGTCACCACTGATGGCGTCTTGGTGTTCAATGCTGGCGGCAGCTATTTGGTGGCTCAAGCCATGCATGAGGAGATCAAAAAGATTACTGATCAGCCGGTGAAGTATGTGGTGTTGGAAAATGCCCAGGGTCACGCCATCTTAGGCTCGAATTATTGGAAGGAACAGGGTGCGACCATCATTGCGCATGCTGAGGCAGACAAAGAAATCAAGGGTCATGCTGAGGAGATCTACAACAGAGCTGCGAGAACACAAAAAGACAAGATGATCAATACCAAGGTGATTCGTCCAGACCTAACTTACAAGGAAAAGATGAATCTGCCGATGGGTGACACCCAAATTGAATTGTTGTACTTAGGCGCTTCACATTCGCCGGATGACATTCAGTTGTGGCTGCCAGAGCATAAGCTGTTGATTAGTGGTGATACTGCCTTTAATGAGCGCATGCTGCCGGTTTTCCCACATACCGATAGTGCCGGCTGGATCCAGACTTGGGATAAGGTTGAGGCGCTAGCACCGGAGATTATTATTCCTGGCCATGGCGGGGTAACCGATTTAGCCACCACCACCAAATTCACCAAAGATTACCTGGTGTTCTTGCGTGGTGAGATTGAGAAGGTGCTGGATGATGACGGTGGTTTGATTGAGGCCTATGCGGTTGATCAGAGTGCGTATCGTGATTGGGGTACCTATCGTGAGCTGCACAAGCAAAATGCTGAGCGCATCTTTGGCCACATGGAGTTTGAGTAAGTCTAGGCTTCAATCAGCGTTAGATAACTCTGGTAGCGTTTCGGGTGAATCTCGCCTGCTTCAACTGCAGTTTTGATGGCGCACTTGGGTTCGTTAATGTGCGCGCAATTGCGAAACTTGCAATGCCCTAAATAGGCTTGAAATTCTCTAAAGCCACTTAAGATTTCACCAGCGCTCAGATTGTCCAATTGAAACTCCCTCACCCCAGGAGAATCGATTAAATCACCACCCGAAGGAATGTGGTATAGCGTGGTGTTGGTGGTGGTGTGTTTGCCCAACTTGCTTTTGTCTGAGATCTTATTAACGCGCAAGTTAAGATTGGGAATCAGTGCATTGATCAGCGATGATTTGCCCACGCCAGATTGCCCTAAGAAGATATTGGTATGATCGTCCAGTTTGGCTTTTAGCGCTTCAACACCAGTGTTCTGCTTGACGCTTAAATAGTGTACCGGGTAGCCAATGGCCTCGTACATGGCAAAATCGTTTTGAATTTTAGACAGATCGCCTAACTCAATTTTATTCACCACAATCTCAATCGGTAGATTGGCGTTCTGAGCCATAATCAGATAACGGTCGATCAGCTCGAATTGATAATGCGGTTCAACTGCCACCACCAAGTATAAGCTGTCAACATTACTGGCAATTAGCTTATCGCCACGCTTGAGTTTATTCTCTCGAGGCAGCAGGGCGGTGACCACGCCGGTGTCATCGCCTGTAGCCTGAAACACCACTTGGTCGCCAGCAACAGACAGTTCGATATTTTGTCGTCCAGTGCATTGCAGCAGCTGACCATCTTCTGCTTCGACCAGCACGTGCTGACCATAACGGGTAATCACCAGGCCACTCTGCTCAGCTTGCGCATTCTCTAGCAGTGCTTCTGAAGACTCAGCAGCTCGTTGTGCGCGGGCAATGCGCTCTGCCTGGATTTTTTCAATACGCCATTGTTGGCGTCTGGATAAGCTCAATTAAGGTTTAAATTTGTAATAAGTATTTAAGAAATCAACCACGGCAGACTCTTCTTCTGGAAACCAGTCTACGTTGAATGCTGTCATGCACATACTTACTTGGCGACGCAGATCGGCAAAGTTTTTAAGACGTGATTCTTCGCGTTGGTAGAATGCATCATCATGCTCAACCACATGACAAGCCAGGCACGAATCGTCGTGCAGTTCTTTGCCTTCCTCATTAGCCATGACTGTACTGGAGGCCAATAAAGCTACGGTAAAAAATAATCGATACATAATACTCTCCCGGTTTGCTATTCAAAGAAAAAGAACTCTTTGTTTAGATATTCTACCGTATCGTTCACATCTTGGCGATCCCAATCCAATTGAAAATAGTCACTACAAGCGCCAACCATATGGCGTAATTCGAAGCGATTGGTGAGTTCAGCCCAGCCCAAGGTTTGATAGGGGGTGTGATGGCATTTAGCACAACTCTCGTTGTACAGCAGTTGGCCGTCGCTGGGATTGGCCAGCGCCGCTGCACTGAACGCGTAAGCAACAAAGGCAGCTTTAAGCCCCATGCTTTTTAAGCTGGTCAATGCGAATCGCTGCGGGCGGGTGAGAGTCATGAAAAGCCGAATACAAACGATCCGGCGTTAGTGTGGCGGCATTGTCTCGATACAGTTTAACCAAACTTGAGATTAAATCTTTGGCATCGGTATTGTCAGCGGCAAAACGATCGGCTTCAAACTCATGTTTGCGTGACAAAGCATTGCTAATCGGCGAGATAAAAAAGCTAAATACTGGGGCAATTAGCATAAACAACACCAATGCCGTATGATTTGAAGCTTCCGAGATGCCCAGACCATGATAGAACCAGCTTTGATTAATCAAATAACCCAATAGTGCCAATCCAGCTAAGGTAATGGCAAACGAGCTGATCATATGTTTGCGAATATGTCGGTGGTGAAAATGACCCAATTCGTGCGCCAGGATGGCCTCTACTTCTTGATCTTCCATGCCTTCTAATAGCGTGTCAAAAAACACAATGCGTTTGTTTTTGCCCATGCCAGTAAAGTAAGCATTGCCATGACTAGAGCGTTTAGAGCCATCCATTACAAACACACCGTCGCTTTTAAAACCGGTGCGATTTAGCAGATTCTCAATCTTAGTTTTCAGCTCGAGATTCTCCAGTGGCTTAAATTCATTAAACAGCGGGGCAATATAGCTGGGGTAGAGCCAAAACATCAGCAGTGAAAAGCCTGTTAGCAGCAACCAGACGTACAACCACCAAAGACTACCCATGGCCTGCATTAGCCATAAAATAGCCAGCACCAGTGGCAAGCCCATAAGCAAAATTAGTAAAAATTCCTTGAATAGATCGCCCATAAACACAGCTGGGGTGGTTTTATTAAAACCAAACTTTTGCTCTAGCACAAAGGTGCGATATAGGTTAAATGGCAAATCAATCAGACCAGCAATGATCATCAAGCTGATGACAAAGCCCGTACCAAGATACAAGGTATCGGTCAATTGCGCACGCCAAAACTGATCCAACCAGTCTAGCCCACCACCCAGGGTCCATAGTAGTAACACCAGTACTGAGAAGATAATCTCAAAATGGTTTACCAGTAGTTTGGCCTGTGTGTATTCGGCGGCTTTTTGATGCTGAGATAGGGAAATATTGTCAGCAAAGGCTTCAGGCACTTGCTCGCAAGAAGCAATTACAGCCTTGTCTTGGCGTAGATTAAGCCATAGCAGTGTAACAACATAACCCAGCGTTGCCGTCAAGAAAACCAAGGTAAATAAGTTGAACTCCATACACACCCCAAAAAATATGAATTGATTGTTAGGTTATTTTACCGATATTTAGCAAATGGCTTATTTTTTTCTATTTTTACTGTGTTTTCAAGATGTAACAGAAGTGTAACAATATGTTTCATATGGTGAAATTGGTTTGACCAAAGTTGTTTGATTAGGGTATATTGCTTTGAAAATTTAACCACAATATTCTGGGGGGAATATGAAATATATCGCATCAGTTGCGCTGGCCGCAGCTTGCGCAGTGGCGACTAGCGCCAGTGCAAACGTCAGCAAAAGTCTTGCTTATCCAACAGGCACGCCAAGTGCCGATGAAGTAGCTGCACAAACCTATTTTGTCAATCACTTCTATGCGTTTGACAACTACGGTATCGGTAAAAAAGGTAAAGACATTACCGCACTTATCCTAAGAGCCAAAGATGCCAATCCACTGACGTTAACACTAGAGCGTTACCTAAACAACAAACCAAGCAAAGCCGGTGTGAATGCACAAGACTTAGCAATTTTCCGTTCAGGTAAGCTAAAGGGTACCGGCATGTTGATTACCGATTTTAGCGATCAGGCTAAATCACAGTCTTATGAAATCTTTATTCCATCGATCCGCAAGGTGCGTCGTTTTGCCGAGCCAGCACGTGACGATTCCTGGGGTGGTTCAGACTTTACCTTTGGTGATGTAACCCTACGTAAGCCAAATCACGAAACCCATGAGCTACAAGGCACCACAACCCTGTCAGGTTGTTTGGGTGTGATGAAAGATGTGAAGCGTAACAAATGGACGCAAAACGCCAAGATCGAAGCCGATTGTTCAGCAGATGGCAAGGCGGTTTATAAGCTTAAATCAACCGCCAAAGATGCTAACTGGTGGTACGACCACCGTGTCAGCTACATCGATACCAAAACTTTTGCTGATTATCGCACTGAGTACTTTAAAGGTGGCAAACACATCAAAACCATTGACCGTTCATGGGTCTCAGCTGGCTTAGATGACCCGCGTGCGAGCTACTGGGGCTACTGGTACGGCACAACCTTTGCCACAGGTCATGAAACCATGGCATTCATTCCATCAAACGTAACCCTGGTGAACCATAAGTTCAAAAAGAAGAATCTATGGTCAACCAAGACACTACGTAAGATGCCTAAAAAGATCAAATAAATTAACTGAACAGGTTTGGCCGCAACAGCCAAACCTTTCTTGTATTTAACGATGAAACAATTATCCAAAGAGGGGAGAATAATGAAACAACGTAACACTACTTTATCGCTGGCACTCGCCGCGGTATTTTCATCATCAGTGGCTTTTGCTGAAGCTGAAGTAACCGGTAAGATCGTACATGAAAGTGCAACCTTTACTCAAAGTGGCATTGGTATTGGTGCTGCCACAACTGCAATACAAACTGCTAATTCACATGGTAAAGATGTTTTTAAAACAGAGACTTCTGCAAAAATTTATATCGATGGCGACTTAGACGAGATGGCTGAGGGTGCTACTTACCATATAGAGCTTCAAGCCTTTACCGATAGTGAAGGCGTTGATAAGTATGATGGCAATGAGTCTTATACACAACGAGACGCACTGCGAGAAGCTTATATTGACACAGAGTATGAGAACTGGTCAATCCGCGCGGGTAAGCAGCAAGTGGTTTGGGGTACAGCCGATGGTATGAAGCTA
>CAZMJI010000028.1:0-14536 GCA_964566765.1 uncultured Piscirickettsiaceae bacterium | reverse complement strand
GGAAAATAACCCCAAATAAAGCAGGCGATAATTTCCAATAAGCCTCTATAATAACCACTTTATTCTGTCAACTATAGAGGTACGATTATGCAATCATTTAATCCACCAGTAAGAACATTAATGGGTCCGGGTCCGGCTGATGTACACCCAAGAGTACTACAGGCCATGGCACGTCCAACCATCGGTCATCTAGATCCAGTATTTGTAGGCATGATGAACGAAGTCAAGGAAGGCTTAAAGTATGCCTTTAACACTGAAAACGAACTGACCATGCCGGTATCGGCACCAGGTTCTGCCGGTATGGAAACTTGTTTTGCCAACTTGGTTGAGCCAGGTGACAAGGTCGTGGTATGTATCAACGGCGTATTCGGCATGCGCATGAAAGAAAACATCACGCGTTTTGGCGGCGAAGCCATCGTGGTTGAAGACAATTGGGGTGAAGCAGTATCAACCGCTAAGGTTGAAGAAGCGCTTAAAGCCAACCCAGATGCTAAGATTCTAGCCTTTGTCCACGCTGAGACGTCAACGGGTGCCAGATCTGATGCTCAAGCATTGTGTCGCATCGCGCACGAGAACGATTGTATTACCATTGTGGATGCAGTAACCTCACTGGCCGGTAGTGAGCTTAAGGTAGACGAGTGGGAAATTGATGCGATTTACTCAGGCTCACAAAAATGTCTATCAGCCATGCCAGGCATCTCACCAATCTCTATTGGCGAGCGTGCGATTAAGAAAATCACTGAGCGTAAAACGCCGGTAACTTCTTGGTTCCTAGACCTAAACCTAGTGATGGGTTATTGGGGTGAAGGCGCGCAAAGAACTTATCACCACACAGCGCCAGTTAACACGCTATACGGCCTACACGAATCGTTGGTCATGTTGCAAGAAGAAGGCCTGGAGAATGCTTGGGCACGTCACTTGCAAAACCACCAGGAGCTTAAGGCCGGTCTTGAAGCTATGGGTATCGAATTCCTAGTAAAAGAGGAAGACCGTCTGCCACAGCTTAACTCGGTACTGATTCCTGAGGGTGTAGAAGATGCCAAAGTACGTTCTACCCTGCTTAATGAATACAATCTAGAGATTGGTGCTGGTCTGGGTGCCTATGCGGGCAAGGTTTGGCGTATTGGTCTAATGGGTCATGCCTCGCGTCGTGAGAACATTGCCCTATGTCTGGCTGCACTAAAAGCCACACTAGACTAAGCATTAAGCTGATCACAAAAAAGGCGACCCAAGGGTCGCCTTTTTTATTCGGTGCTATTGCTCCAACTACTTAAGCTTTGCCAATAGCTCCTCTTCCGTTTCTACACGATCAGGATCCGGCAGGCAGCAATCCACTGGACAAACTTCCACGCATTGCGGCTCGTCAAAATGACCCACGCACTCCGTGCATTTGTCAGGATCGATCTCATAGATCTCATCACCCATATAAATCGCATCATTTGGGCATTCTGGTTCACAAACATCACAGTTAATGCACTCATCCGTAATATATAACGCCATAATTAATCCTTGGTCAATTCAATAAAAGAAGGCTATATTTTACCGTATTTTTTCGCTCAATACCTGCTCGCGTTATGAGGTATCATAGGCTTATTTTTCACCCAAATATGCGACGTTTTTTCCTGATTACACTGGCGCTACTGAGCTGGCAAGCACACGCCGAATTAACCGATGGCTTATACGCCAAACTCAACACCACCAAGGGTGAAATCACCATCCAATTGGCCTTTGATAAAACCCCGCTTACAGTAATTAATTTTGCCGGTCTTGCCGAGGGCACCAAGGCTTCAAATGCCAAAGCTGGTCAGCCCTTTTATGATGGACTGATTTTTCATCGTGTAATCAATGATTTTATGATTCAAGGTGGCGATCCTGAAGGTAACGGCACCGGCGGTCCGGGTTACCAATTTAATGATGAGATTACTGAGCTTAAACACGACCAAGCTGGTGTGCTGTCGATGGCCAACTCAGGCCCCAACACCAATGGTTCGCAATTTTTTATCACCCATGGCGCCACACCTTGGCTAGATGGCAAGCACACAGTGTTTGGCCAAGTGGTTGAAGGCTTGTCAGTGGTTGATGACATTAAACAAGGTGATGTGATCAACAGTCTGCGTATTGTGCGCATCGGTCCAGCGGCGCAAGCTTTTAAGACCGACGAGGCCGCTTTTCAGGCAGCTAACGAGAAATACTTGGCCGTCGAGCGCGCCAAACAACGAAAGATCCAAGAGAAACTCAGCGCCTTTGCCAGCCAGCACCACACTGGCGCCACACAAACCGACGCCGGTCACTTTGCTCTAGTTACTCAAACCGGTGATCAACACAAGCCCAAATCAGGCGACTTGGTTGAAGTATCGCTAAGCATTGCCCTAGAAGATGGCACCGTCATTCGCGAAGCCGATCAGCCACTTAAATTTGCCGCCGGCGCCGGTCGTATTATCAAACTGGTCGACCAGAGCATCTTAGAGATGGGTACAGGTGAGGCACGCACACTAATTGCCACCTACGACCAAGTCTACGAGGGTGGCGGTCGATCTTCTGTGTTAAACAAAGACAGCATCTTGATCTTCAAGATTCAACTGAATTCCATCAATCAGCTTGACTAATGTTTGTCGCCCTACTTGACCTACTGACTCAGCTTGACCCAGGGTTTGATGTTCTGCACTATCTAACCGTTAGGGCCATTATGGCAATGCTGGCATCGCTGTTTATTATGCTGGCGGTTGGTAAGTTTTTTATTGCCCGATTGCGTCAATACCAAATTGGTCAGGTGGTTAGAGATGATGGGCCAGAAACGCATTTAGCCAAATCCGGCACCCCGACCATGGGCGGTGTGATGATTCTTTCAGCCTTTATCATCAGCCTGCTGATTTGGGGTGATTGGTCCAATCAGTATTTGTGGATGGTGATCACCACCGCACTGATCTTTGGTACCGTTGGATTTGCTGACGACCTACTCAAACTAAAGAAAAAATCCTCAGACGGACTCAGCGCCAAAGGCAAACTCTTTGGCCAATCCTTTGGCGCGATCTTAATAGGCCTATGGATTGTCGCCAGTGCTGAGACTCCAGTACAAACCCAGCTGCTGATTCCGTTTTTTAAAGACGTCTTTATTCCACTGGGCCTATTTGGGCTGATGGTACTGTCCTATTTTGTCATTGTCGGCTCATCGAATGCGGTTAACCTGACCGATGGTCTGGATGGCCTGGCGATTATGCCGGTGATTCTCATCTCTGGCGCCTTGGGTGTGTTTGCCTATCTTTCCAGTAATCACAACTTTGCCGAACACTTAAATATGGCTTATATGCCGGGCACCGAAGAGGTGTTTGTGATTTGCGCTGCCCTAGCAGGTGCAGGACTGGGTTTTTTGTGGTTCAACACCTATCCAGCCGAGGTGTTTATGGGCGATGTCGGCTCTTTGGCATTGGGTGCGATTCTGGCGGTGATTGCGATTATCTTACGTCAAGAGATCTTGCTATTTATTATGGGCGGTGTGTTTGTTGCCGAAACCCTCTCGGTAATGATTCAGGTGGCCTGGTACAAGCGCACCAAAAAACGTGTGTTCTTAATGGCGCCTTTGCACCATCATTTTGAGAAAAAAGGTCTGTCTGAGCCGAAGATTATTGTACGTTTTTGGATGGTGACTTTAATCTTGGTGATGATCTCCTTGGCTTCGATTAAAATACGCTAACATGCAATCACTGGATAAATGGGATAAGCGCTACTTAGCCTTAGCCAAAGAAGTTTCAACCTGGTCTAAAGACCCCTCAACACAGGTGGGTGCGGTCACGGTCGGGCAGAAAAAAGAGGTGCTGTCCCAGGGTTTTAATGGCTTTCCACGTGGTATTGAAGACAGTGATGAGCGCTATAGCGATCGTCCAACCAAGTACAAATTTGTGGTGCATGCTGAGATGAACGCCATTTATAACGCCACTTATTCTGGGGTTTCACTGGATGGCGCAACTTTATACGTCTACGGTTTGCCCATTTGCTCTGAATGCGCCAAAGGCATTATCCAAGTGGGTATTAAGAAAGTGGTGGTGGAAAAAGCCAAAGAGTTAGACAATTGGAACGAGAGTGTTGAGCTGTCTAAAAAAATGTTTGATGAAGCTGGCGTAGCGCTGGTGATTAAGTAGTCATGTCTGAGATTTCCAAACGCCGAACCTTTGCCATTATCTCGCACCCGGATGCGGGTAAGACCACGGTCACCGAAAAACTTCTACTATACGCCGGTGCCATTAAAACCGCCGGTAGTGTTAAGGCACGCAAATCCGATGCACATGCCACCTCTGACTGGATGGAAATGGAAAAAGAACGGGGTATCTCCATTACCTCGTCGATCATGCAGTTTGATTACGACAATCATGTGATCAACCTACTCGATACCCCAGGACACGAGGATTTCTCTGAGGATACCTATCGCACATTAACCGCGGTTGACTCAGCACTAATGGTGATTGACGTTGCCAAAGGTGTGGAGCAACGCACCATCAAGTTGATGGAGGTTTGTCGACTCAGAGACACGCCGATTCTCACCTTTATCAACAAATTAGACCGAGAAGGCAAAGAACCGATTGACCTATTAGATGAGGTTGAGAGCGTGCTAGATATTGAGTGTGCGCCGATTACCTGGCCGATTGGCATGGGTAAGCGCTTTAAGGGTGTGGTTCACCTATTGGAGAACAAGGTTTATCTGTACGAAGCCGGTAAGAATTCTGAGATTGGTGAGAACATTGTGATTGATGATGTTAACAATCCAGAGCTGGATGCGTTGCTGGGTGCTGACGTGGCCACCGAGATGCGTGATGAAGTGGAGCTGATTACCGAGACCACCAACCCGTTTGAGCTAGAAGCCTTCTTAGCGGGTAAGCAAACCCCGGTATTCTTTGGCTCGGCTATCTCTAATTTTGGTGTTCAGAACTTGCTCGATGGCTTTGTGGCTTATGCCCCCACCCCAGGTGGCCGTGAGTCTGACGTACGCCAAGTAGAACCTAATGAGACCAAACTAACTGGCTTTGTGTTTAAGATTCAAGCCAATATGGATCCCAAACATCATGACCGTCTGGCCTTTATGCGCATTGTCAGTGGCGAATACAAAAAAGGCATGAAAGTCTTGCAAGTGGCTACCGGCAAACAGATTAAGATTGCCAATGCGGTAACCTTTATGTCGCGCGAGCGTGCCTCGGCAGAAACCGCCTATGCTGGTGATGTGATTGGCATTCACAACCATGGCGGTATTGCCATTGGTGATACCTTCACCCAAGGTGAAAAACTCAACTTCAGTGGCATTCCAAACTTTGCCCCAGAGTTGTTCCGCCGCGCCCAGCTAAAAGACCCTCTAAAAGCCAAAGCGCTGCAAAAAGGTTTGGATCAGCTTTCCGAGGAAGGTGCCACCCAGGTCTTTAGACCAATCACCAACAGCTCACAAATCTTGGGTGCGGTTGGTGTCTTGCAGTTCGATGTGGTGATGCACCGCCTAAAGTATGAATACGGCGTAGAGTGTCAATTTGAGACTGTCTCCATTGCCACGGCCCGATGGGTGAGTGGTCCAGACAAAGCCATTGAACAACTCAAGGCCAAAGCTGGCAACAATTTGGCGATTGATAGTGCCGGTAAGCTGACATACTTAGCACCTTCAACGGTGAACCTAGACCTAACCATGGAGCGCCATCCAGAGTTAAAGTTCTCTGCCACGCGCGAACACTAAGCACCCAGCAAAATTCCCAAACTCAATAAAACCAAAGTAGTCAGAGTGGCGATCACATTGCTGCGCAGGTACTGAGGATATTGAGCGATGCTCTCTTGATGTTTGGCCAAGCCGATTAAGCTATAAAACACCAATGGCAAGGGCAGCAGTGCCAACAAAGCCAAAGCGGGTATGAGGCCCAACACCACGAGTAATGCCATCATCAGCACACTCAGCAGGCTAAATAAAGCGTAGATGATAACACCCACACGGGTGCCATGGGCGATCAACAGATGTCGACGCCCTGCCTGTTTGTCAGCTTTGATGTCTGGATATTGGTTGAATAATAATAGGTTATTCACCAGAAAAAAAGGCACCAACGATAGCAGCCAGACTGCCTCGCTGTAATGGGCACCCATGACCCAATAACTGCCCATCACCATCAATGGTCCAAAACCCAGTCCTGGTGCAATCAAACACAACAAAGGATGCTTATTAATCCAGGTGGTATACGCAAATACCAAAAACACCCCTAGTAGACCAATAGGCAACAGAAACCAGCCCAATTGATAAACAAAGAAACCGCCAATGATCATACTTAACAGCAAGGAAGCCACGCCCACCATCAGTGTACCCTGCAGTGCCTGAGGCGAGGCTGGCAGAGCACCGCTACCGCCACTAAATGGGGTTCTTTGTGTGTTTAGATCCAAACCACTTTTAAAATCAAAGTATTCATTTAACGTATTGACACTGACATGGGCCGACAGTGCGCCCAATAGGCTTAATGTCAACGCCAAGGTTGAGACTTCCAATTCGTGTAGCTGCAACATGGCAAACGCCAACAGCCAACAAACTGGGGTGAGGATTAAAAACTCAGGACGCGTTGTTCTAACAACACTGAGAACCAGACTGCTCACTATCTTAAGTGATGATCAATAAGGCCAAATAAGGCACCAAATTAAACACAAAAATCAGCAGCTTATATAGACCCATACCGCCGTAATGCATGTTGTTAAATGCCTCGTCGGAAACTGGAATAAAGCACGTATGCAATCGATACACAAAACCGCGCGCATACAAAATCATCAAAGACCAAAACACCAAGACCAGGTAGTTAATAACCAAACTCCAGCCAAAAAAGCCCTGCCACATCTCCAGCGTCATACACGCCTCCTTTGTTGATCGCGATAACGCCATTGTAAACCCATTTTGCTTAAATGCAAAATACGTCATTGTAGCGCATTGTATTTGTATCAGTTGGAAACAAAAAATGCCACATAAAAAGTGGCATTTTTTAAGTATTAATTAAACGGATTTATTCAGTGGTTTCAGCACCTGATTCGTCTGCCTCGCCTTCGTCATCTTCGTCAGATTCGGCAATCTTAGCCACAGACACCAGCTTTTCACCTTTAACAATATTAATCAAGGTTACACCCTGGGTATTACGACCAATAATCGAGACATCTGAGGCTCTGGCGCGAACCAAAGTGCCCTTGTCTGAGATTAGCATCATCTCATCATCATCGGTCACCTGAATGGCGCCAACCACTTGACCATTACGATCTGAGGTCTTAATCGAGATTACACCCGAACCACCACGTGCTTGAGCGCGATATTCTTCCAGTTCGGTACGCTTACCATAACCTTGTTCAGTGGCGGTTAGGATTGGGCTTTCATTGTCTGCCACAATCAGCGATACCACCTCATCCTTATCGGCCAGCTTCATGCCGCGTACACCAATGGCGGTACGACCAACCACACGCACATCCGACTCTTTGAAGCGAATGGATTTACCGCCGGCTGAGAACAGCATAATATCTTGCTCACCCGAGGTGATTTCCACACCGACTAACTTGTCATCATCACGCAATTCGATGGCGATAATGCCACCCCGTCTTGGACGGGCAAAATTGGTCAACGCCGTCTTCTTACAAGTACCGCTGCTGGTGACCATAAAGACAAATTCTTCATCGCTAAACTCAGAGACTGGCAAAATCGCATTCACGGTTTCGTCTTTTTCTAGTGGCAGAAGATTGACAATTGGCTTACCACGTGCAGTACGCGAGGCCATTGGCAGCTCATAAACCTTCAACCAATGCACCTTACCGGTTGAGGTAAAGCATAGTACTGTGTCGTGAGAATTGGCCACAAACAGCTGATCGACAAAGTCCTCATCCTTCATCTTCGTGGCTGCCTTACCCTTGCCACCACGACGCTGCGCTTGATAGTCACTAAGCGACTGCGCCTTCACATAACCGCCATGAGACAGCGTGACCACGCGATCTTCTTGTGCAATCAGGTCTTCTAGGGTTAGATCGATCTTGGTGTCTAGAATCTGGGTTAGACGTGCATCAGCAAAGCTGTCTTTAACTTCGGACAACTCATCACGAATCACCTGCATCAGCTTATCTGGATTTTGCAAAATGTCTAATAGGTACTTAATCCACTCTAGCAGCTCATTAAATTCATCGAAAATCTTGTCTTTCTCTAAACCAGTTAGACGGTGGAGTTTTAAATCCAGGATCGCCTGTGCTTGGGTATCAGACAGCTGATAGTCACCTGAGGCTTGCAAGCCCAGCTCAGCTGGTAGATCTTCCGGCTTAAATAACGACATGTCACGATCACCAATCAGATCTTGAATCACACTACCCTGCCAAGTTTTGGCCACCAACTGTGCTCTGGCTTCAGTTGGATTGGGTGCCGCTTTAATCAGTTCAATAATCTCATCAATATTGCTCAGCGCAACCGACAAACCTTCTAAGATGTGGGCACGGCTTCTGGCCTTGTTTAGCTCAAAGATAGAGCGACGCGTCACCACATCGCGACGATGGGCGATAAAGGCATCCAGCACTTGTCTGAGTGTCATCAGCTTTGGCATACCCTTATCAATCGCCACCATGTTGATGCCAAATACAGTTTGCATCTCGGTAAGCTTGTATAGATTGTTAAGCATGACCTCAGGCACTTCGCCGCGTCTTAGCTCAATCACCATGCGCATACCGTCCTTATCAGACTCGTCTCTTAGGCCGGTAATGCCATCAATTTTCTTATCTTTCACCAACTCGGCAATCTTACCAATCAGTTTGGCTTTATTGACCTGATAAGGCAGCTCGGTAACCACAATGCTTTGCTTGTCTTCGCCTTCAATGTGCGATACAGCGCGCAAGTAGATCTTGCCCTTGCCAGTTTCATAAGCCTGGCGAATACCATCAGCGCCGTTAATAATGCCGGCCGTTGGGAAATCTGGTCCTGGCATCACCGCTAAAAGTTCGTCTATGCTGGCTTGATTGTTGTCAATCAACAGCAGACAAGCGTCGATCACCTCACCCAAGTTGTGTGGCGGAATGTTGGTCGCCATACCCACCGCAATACCCGATGAACCATTCACCAATAGATTTGGTACGCGAGTTGGCAGCACACTTGGCTCAGACTCAGAGCCGTCGTAGTTGTCGATAAAGTCAACGGTTTTCTTGTCCAGGTCTCTCAGCAGTTCATGCGAAAGCTTGGCCATGCGAATCTCGGTATAACGCATTGCCGCGGCTGAGTCGCCATCGACCGAACCGAAGTTACCCTGACCATCGATCAGAATGTTGCGCATTGAGAACGGTTGTGCCATACGTACAATGGTGTCGTACACGGCAGTATCACCATGCGGGTGATACTTACCAATCACGTCACCAACAATACGGGCAGATTTTTTGTAGGCTTTGTTGTAGTCATTACCCAACTCGTCCATGGCGTAGAGTACGCGTCGATGTACTGGCTTAAGGCCGTCTCGCACATCTGGCAAGGCACGTCCCACAATCACACTCATCGCATATTCCAGGTAGGAATTGCGCATTTCGTCTTCAATGGAAACTAGGGGAAAATTAGGCTCGAACTCTTCAGGATTATTGATGTTTTCAGACATACAATTCAGCTTAATTGGAAGTAGCTTTCATTGTACCCTAAGGGGTGCAAATACACAACCAAAATGTGTAAATTAACCCCTAATAAAACTCTTTAAAAATCAATCAGTTATGAGTTTTTTTCGCGAACAGCTTGCGCCAATGATCTTAATAGGTTTTCGGTATCACTCCAGCCGATACAACTGTCGGTAATACTGACGCCATATTCTAGGGATTCTAACGGTCCTATGCACTGATTGCCTTCGTTTAAATTAGATTCAATCATCACTCCAAACACCTTGTCAGAGCCCTGGGCAATCTGCGCAGCCACATCGGCACCTACCTTGAGCTGATTTTTGAATTTTTTCTCACTATTGGCGTGTGAGAAGTCCACCATCACTTTATCCAACACGCCAGCCTGTGCCAACTCTTGCGAGGCACGATCCACATGCGTCTTAGAGTAGTTAGGGCCGTCGTTACCACCACGCAAAATGATGTGTGCAGTTTCGTTACCTGAAGAGGTGTAGTGCGACACACCACCATCTTTGTTAACCGACAGCAAGTGGTGCGAGGCGTTGGCCGACTTAATCGCATCAATCGCTACCTGTAAGGAGCCTGTGGTGCCGTTTTTAAAGCCCACTGGGCAAGACAGGGCTGAGGCTAACTCTCGGTGCGTCTGACTCTCAGTGGTACGAGCACCAATGGCGCCCCAAGAAATTAAATCTGATAGGTATTGCGGGGTAATCACATCCAGATATTCCACTGCCACTGGCATGTTCATCTCAGCCAAATCAGACAACAGGTGTCTGGCAATCTTCAGACCCTTGTCAATATTAAAACTCTCATCCAGGTCTGGATCATTGATCAAACCCTTCCAGCCAATGGTTGTACGTGGTTTCTCAAAGTACACACGCATGACCACAAACAAGTCCTCTTCCAGTTCTGCTTTCAAAGCCGAGAGTTTTTCTGCATATTCTCGAGCCGCTCTTGAATCGTGAATCGAGCATGGGCCGACAATCACCATTAGGCGCTTATCTTTGCCTAATAAGATCTTTTTAACGGTGTCTCTAGATTGAAATACATGGGCCGACGCTGCATCACTTAACGGAAATTTTTCAATCAACGCATTGGGTGTGATCATGGTCGCAGAGGACGTAATTCGTACATTATCCGTGTTGTATTTCATGGCTATTTTTTATTTTTGGTTTTCGATCAAGGCGTAAGCTGAGTGATTGTGAATCGATTCAAAATTCTCAGACTCTAAGCGATAATACGCAATTCTATCATCATTATTTAGCTCAAGCGCAATATCGCGCACCAGGTCTTCGACAAAGGCTGGGTTGTCATATGCACGCTCAGTCACGTGTTTTTCATCATCGCGTTTCAAGATGGCATACAACTCACAAGAAGCTTTGCGTTCTGCCAGATCAATCAGGTCCTCAATGTGCAATTGTGCACCTTCGCTGGCTTTGGCCTTGATGGTAATATGCGAGCGTTGATTATGGGCACCATAGCGCGAAATGCTCTTAGAGCATGGGCACAAACTGGTCACCGGTACCACCACTTTCATCATCACCTCAGCGCGACCATCCTCTAGTGAGCCGTATAGCGTCACCTGGTAGTCCATCATTGACTCCACGCCTGAAGACGGTGCTTGCTTTTTTCTAAAGAAAGGAAAGTTCAGGGTAATGTGGGCACGATCTGATTCTAGGCGATCTCTGACTTTGTCAATAATCACACTAAAACCTGCGGCATTAAACTCGCAAGGACCCTCGTTTAAAATCTCAATAAAACGTGACATATGCGTGCCTTTGACATGCTCAGGCAGCGTCACCGTCATGGTAAAGTTACCCACCGTTGGCACTTTATTGCCCTGCTGATCGATATAGGTGATCGGGTGATTAATGTCTTTAATCCCAACCTTGTCGATAACAATTTGTCGGGTGTCTTTGCTGTTCTGCGTATCAGGTAGATTACTTGCGCTCATAATAATTAGTTTGAATAGGTCACACAGGCTCTTGGGGTTTCCCAAACCGTCACTTCTTTGACGCGAACTTGTGCTGTATTGATTAGTAGGCCAATCTCTTCATGTAGGTATTTGGCAATATTCTCAGCGGTTGGATTAAGCACATCAAACGGCTCAACCTCGTTTAAATACCGGTGATCCAGGCGGTCAGTCACTACCTTGGTTTGTTGTTTGATCTCGCGGAAATCAATCGCAATGCCGACGTCATCTAACACCTCAGACTCAACCAAGACTTCGACTTGCCAGTTATGGCCATGCAGGCGGGAGCAATCCCCGGGATAATTGCGTAAAGAATGCGCTGAGGCAAAATCGGTTACAATTTTTAGGACGAACATTTTCGGAAAAATTGACAAAAGGGCTAATTATACCCGCTTGACAATGTTTTTATACCTTCAATTAGTCGGGACTAATCCCAGGCTTCCAGGCGATTAACCCCTTGATAACCCTTTGGCAATAGGTTGCCTCGGCGCGCTCTGGCACCTAGGTAATTGGTGAGGTCTTGGAACTTGATGGTGAGGTGACGTTTGCCGGCGTAAACCCTTAGGTTTTGCGACTCAGTTAGTGTACACAGGCTCACCACAAACTCGGCGCGAGCGGCCAAGTCTTTGGCTGGAATTTGAATCAGTTTGTTACCCTTACCCTTAGAAAGCACTGGTAATTCCGAGAGTGGGAAGATCAACAAACGCCCACGATTGGTGGCGACCGCCACAAAGGCCTCATCCGCTTGATCGACATACACCACCTTCATCACATTAGCGCCCTTAGGTAGTGACAAACTGGCTTTACCAGCTTTCTTCTTCGACCATAAATCGCCCACAGAGGCGACAAACCCGTAACCAGCATCAGAGGCCATGACGATGGTTTGATTCTCATCACCCATGATCACATCGACAAACTCGGCGCCAGTTGGCGGCGACAAGCGACCGGTGAGTGGCTCGCCCTGGCCTCTGGCACTTGGCAAGGAGTTGGCCATCAGCGAGTAAGAGCGTCCAGTAGAGTCCATAAACACCGCATTTTTATTGCTGCGACCTTTAACACTAGCGAGATACTCATCGCCCGATTTGTAGTTCAGGGTGGCTGGATCAATATCATGACCTTTGGCCGCACGCACCCAGCCTTTGGCACTGAGTACCACGGTGACATTCTCTGCTGGCGTTAGATCTTCTTCGCTAAAGGCTTGAGCACTTTTCACGGTTTCGACGATCTGCGAACGACGCGCATCACCAAATTCTTTAACCGTGGCTTTCAGTTCTTTTTTGATCAGGGTCTTAAGACGAGCTTCACTTGAGAGTAGCAGTTCAATCTTTTCTCTTTCTTCAGCCAGGGCTTGCTGCTCAGCCTGGATTTTTTCTTCTTCCAGTTTGGCCAAATGTCTAAGTTTTAACTCTAAGATGGCTTCGGCCTGAGTATCGCTAAGTCCAAAGCGTTCCATCAGCACCGGTTTTGGCTTGTCTTCTGAGCGAATAATGGCGATCACCTCATCAATATTCAGATAGGCGATGAGCAAACCTTCTAAGATGTGCAAACGATCTAAGATTTTATTCAGCCTGTGTTCAAGGCGCGCGGTGACAATCTGTACGCGATAGTTGATCCATTCTTTTAGTAGTGGCACCAACGGCTTGACTTGTGGTCGACCATCCAAGCCAATCACATTCATATTAACGCGATAGTTTTTCTCTAGGTCGGTGGTGGCAAATAGATGCGACATCAACGCCTCAACATCCACTCGGTTAGAGCGTGGCGAGATCACAATACGGGTTGGATTCTCATGGTCTGATTCATCGCGAATGTCATCTACCAGCGGCAATTTCTTTTTGCGCATTTGCTCAGCCACCTGGGCAATCACTTTGGCGCCTGAGGTTTGGAACGGCAGCTCATCAATCACAATCTCGCCTGATTCCAGCAGATAATTGGCGCGCACCTTGACTGAGCCATGACCGGTCTCATAAAACTGACGAATCTCGCGCTTGCTGGAGACAATACTGCCGCCCGACGGATAGTCTGGCGCTGGCAAAATCTCCATCAAAGCATCCAGATCGGTTGAAGGCTTGTCCAATAATTGGATGCAAGCTTGTACCACTTCACCCAGGTTATGCGGTGGCACATCGGTGGCCATGCCCACAGCAATACCACTGACGCCGTTTAATAGTAGATTGGGAATCTGTGCTGGCAGGTTTTGGGGCTCTTTGAGTGAACCATCAAAGTTGTCGGTCCAAGTGACTGTACCCTGGCCAATCTCTTTTAGGAGTAAATCTGCATAGCGCGATAATTTACTCTCAGTATAACGCATGGCCGCAAACGACTTTGGATCGTCTGGTGCGCCCCAGTTGCCCTGGCCATCGATAAATGGATAGCGATAAGAAAACGGCTGCGCCATAAGCACCATGGCTTCATAACAAGCGCTGTCACCATGCGGGTGGAATTTACCCAGCACATCACCCACGGTACGCGCGGATTTTTTGTATTTGGCGGTCGACTTTAAACCCAGCTCGCTCATGGCGTAGATAATACGTCGTTGAACCGGCTTTAGACCATCACCAACAAAGGGTAGTGCGCGATCCAGGATCACGTACATGGAATAGTCAAGATAGGCGCGCTCTGAAAACTCTGCGACGCTTTGTTGTTCGAGACCGATTTGGCTCATTTTCCCCTCAAAAATTAGACCTTAAAACGCTAAGGTTTTGAGCTATTTTAATGCAACTTTTGGCCAAGATTGGCTAAATTCATGTTAAAGACGTGAGACGTAATCAGCCACCGCTTCCAGTTGCTGCTGATCCATGTTTTGAATCAGTTTTAACATGGTGGGATCGGCATTGGTACGATAACCATCACGCATCCACTGCAATTGTCTTAGCAGATAAGCAAAATGCTGATTGCTAATTTTTGGATAGGTTTCTTGCGCATTACCTTGACCCGAAGCCCCGTGACAGGTTGAAC
>CAZMJI010000027.1:0-14580 GCA_964566765.1 uncultured Piscirickettsiaceae bacterium | reverse complement strand
TGGCCAGCGGATGCTGTTTGCGCATAATCACCACCAAATCAATTTCATTAATCTTTAAGCGATGATAATGATCTTGATTATTTTCCGGAGAAAAGCCACTGATGGCGAAGTGTACTTCACCTGAGTCTAGTAATTTGAATTGATCCATGGGCTCACTACGCAGATCTAGTGACATATTCGGTGCCTGTTGAGACATAAGCGCAAATAGTGGTGATCCGAAAGCGGATAGTTCTATATCAAGACCATAGATCTTTAGCGTTTCTGTAGAGTTTTTTGGTTCAAAATTTGGTGAGGCCACCAAATGCTCTAGCTTGCCAAGTATCTGCTCTAAATGCGGCTGTATCTCTTCAGCACGACTACTTAGGTCATAACCTCGATTTTTGGTTCGTACCAATAGTGGATCATTCAGCGTCTTTCTGAGTCTAGATAGTGCTCGACTCACTGCAGGCTGACTCATTTGCAGGGCGTTCGATGCCTGAGTGATGTGTCGATATTTAAGCAGTGCGCTGAGCACCACCAATAGATTTAGGTCAATCTTATTTAAATTCACTTAGTGCATAATTAAAATACAAATAATTCATTATAAGCATAGTTTATGCGCTTGGTAAAATATTTTTGATTCTGAAACAACACGGTATTTATCATGACAACACAACATCAATTAAGCACAAAAACACGCACTTTACACTGGCTAATTGCCTTGGCAATGATACTGTTACTATCGACTGGCGTATACATGGTTGAGAATGAGGCTTATGCGCTCTATGGTTTGCATAAATCTTTGGGCTTGGCCATCTTTTTCTTTGCACTTTATCGAGTATTTTGGCGAGCGCGTCAGGGTTGGCCTGAAGCCTTAGGAAATCCTTCTGTTTTTATGCACGTATTGGCAAAAACCGTACATTATTTGCTGATCATTGGAACCGTATTACTGCCCATTAGTGGTCTATTGATGTCGGCTATGGGTGGTTATGGTATTCCGCTATTTGGTCTTGATCTGATAGCAGCCAATCCAGATCCAAACAAACCAGGAGAGATGATTCCTGTCAATGGCACAATTGCCTATCTTGCGCACTCTACACATGGTTTTGCTGGCAATGTTGTTATCCTAGCCTTGCTACTACATATTGCAGGCGCCTTTAAGCATCATCTGATTGATAAGGATAATACGCTGGGTAGAATGCTAGGCAAAAGTCGCTAGTATTAACTGGTAACATTTTGCAGCATAGCTTTGTATTTTTTCATTTAGTATATGCACAAACAAACATCGCCACCTTGTGGTGATGTTTTGTTATTAATTGGACGGTAAATTATGATGATTCAACGGATTATTCGACATAAGTACTTAGCGCTACTACTGCCAGTATTGTTACTCGTAGGACTGGCCAGTGGCATGCGTTTTTTGTCGTTTGAGAACGACTACCATATGTTCTTTAGCGAGGATAATCCACAATTGGTGGCCTTTGATGAGCTGCAAGACACCTACACCACCAGTGATAACATTCTGATTGGCCTGCAGGTTAAGCAGGGCAGCATCTTTACCCAAGACAACTTGATGGCGATTGCCAATATTACTGACACCGCTTGGCAGACTCCGTATTCGACGCGTGTGGACTCCTTGGCCAATTATCAGCACACCTTTGCTGATGGTGATTCTCTACAAGTGATTGACCTGATTGATCGAGAGCAACAGCCGCTTGAGATTGAGCGCATTCGTCAAGCGGCCCATGGTGAGATCCTGTTGCAGAATCGACTGATTACTGACAAGGGTGATATTACTGGTATCAACATCACCATTGAGCTGCCTAAGGATTCAACAGCTGCCACGCAGGGGCAGGCTGAAGCGGTGACCTTTGTGCGCGAGTTGCGCGAGCAAATTCGACAAGACTATCCACAATTTAATGTGTATTTATCGGGTTTGATTATGCTTAATAATGCCTTCCCTGAGGCGGGCGAGAGTGATATGGCTAGCTTAGTGCCCATGGCCTTTGCGGCAGTGTTTGCACTACTATTGGTGACACTACGCAGTGTCAAATTGGTGGCTGGCGCCTTTATTGCCTTTATGTTAACCATCTTAGGTGGCATGGGCAGTGCGGGTTATTTAGGCTTTCCAGTGACACCACCGATGACCTCGATTCCCACCATTATCCTCACCATTGCAGTGGCAGGTTCGGTGCACCTAATGAGTAGTTTTATGCGTCATCTGCGTCAAGGTGAAGACAAAGTAATGGCCATGACAAATGCGTTTGAACACAATAAGCGTGCTATTAGTATTGCCTCAATCACCACCGCCATTGGTTTCTTGGGTCTGAACTTTTCTGAAATCCCGCCGTTTCATGACATGGGCAATGTGGCCGCCATTAGCACCTTGCTGTCGCTACTGATGACCTTGGTATTCTTACCAGCTTGGGCCATGGTGATGCCCATCAAAGTTAAGGTTCAAGCGAGCAATTCGCAATGGAATATGTCAGGCTTGGCCGAGTTTGTGATTAAGCAGAAAAATCGTATTTTAGGCTTCGGTGGTTTGCTGGCTTTGGTGTTGTTAAGCTTGATTGGCCAGAATGAAATCAACGATAACTTTGTGGAGTATTTTGACCAGCGTGTGGAGTTTCGCCGTGACGCCGATCAAATCAACGACAATCTAACCGGTATTGGTTCGATTGAATACTCGTTTAACTCAGGTGAGTCTAGTGGTATTGCCAACCCTGTCTTCTTACGAGATGTGGAGCGGTTTGCTAACTGGATGCGCACTCAACCTGAAGTCAATAATGTGAATAGTTTGGGTGATGTGTTTAAGCGCCTAAATAAAAACATGCATGGCGACGACCAGGCGTTCTATCGCCTACCTGAGGCACAAGATTTGGCGGCACAGTATTTGCTGTTGTATGAAATGAGTCTGCCATATGGTTTGGATCTAAATAACCAAATCAATATTGATAAGTCGGCCATTAAAGTATCGGTTAACACCAAGAACTTAAGTTCAAACGAGTATATTGCGCTAGAGCAAAGAGCGCACCAATGGATGCTGGATAACACACCTAGTATCTTAGCCCAAGGTGCCAGTCCTTCAATTATGTTTGCCTATATTGGTAAGCGTAATGTAGAAGCCATGTTTCTAGGTACCAGTATTACTTTGGTGGCGATCTCGCTAATGTTGGTATTTTTCTTACGCTCTGCGCGCCTAGGCTTGATTAGCCTGTTGCCTAATTTGATGCCAGCAGCGCTAGCCTTTGGCATTTGGGCATTGATTGATGGTCAAGTGACCATGGCCTTATCAGTGGTGGCATCCATTACGCTGGGTATTATTGTGGATGACACCGTGCACTTTTTGTCCAAATTCCAGGAGGCTTCTAAGCAGCTAGGCCAGAGTGTGGAAGACAGTATTCGCTATGCTTTTAGTCACGTCGGTAGTGCTTTGGTCATTACCTCAATAGCGCTAAGCCTTGGTTTTTTGGTGTTGGCCAATTCGGTTTTCCAGATTAACTCAGGCATGGGTCAGCTAACCAGTATTGTGATTCTGGTGGCACTACTGATGGATTTGTTATTATTGCCGGCACTACTGCTGGTGCTCAATAAGGAGAAAAAATGAAGATTTTATTAACCCTGGCTTTATTGCTATCAAGTCAAGTTTTTGCCGATGACAGGGGACTGGAGATTGCTCAAGAGGCGGAGCGCCGAGACACTGGCTGGCAAAACGCCATGGCTGACATGAAAATGGTGCTAACGGATCGCAAAGGTCGCACCACCTCTCGAGAGATGCGCATGAAAATGCTAGAAGTGGATGGCGATGGCGATAAGTCAATGTCGATCTTTGATTCACCAAGAGATGTGAAGGGTACGGCGATGTTAACGTTCTCGCATAAGTTAGAAGCGGATGATCAGTGGTTGTATCTACCCGCATTAAAACGTGTTAAGCGTATCTCATCACGCAACAAATCAGGCCCTTTTATGGGCAGTGAGTTCGCTTATGAGGATCTGGGCTCTCAAGAGGTGGAGAAATATCAGCATACCTATTTAGGTGATGAGGCTGTGGATGGTGTGCCAGCTTACAAGAATGAACGCATTCCGCAATATAAGTACACAGGCTATACCAAGCAATTGGTTTGGATTGATGCCGAGCGTTATATCCCCTTGAGAATCGAATACTACGATCGTAAAAAAGCACTACTCAAAACCCTAACTTTTAAGAACTATCAGCAGCATTTGGGTCAATACTGGCGTGCTGAACAAATGCACATGGTTAATCATCAAAATGGCAAGAAAACTCAGCTAATTTGGGACAACTATCGTTTCCAAACTGGCTTAAAAGACAGCGACTTTAAATCCAGCAAGCTCAAAAATCAGCGATGATTCGATATCTAGCACTGCTACTCCCCGGATTGGCGTTTGCCAATCTTGAGCAGAAAATTGAGCTGCAAAACCGGGTGTTTGTTGACAATGATCAGCCTTATCTAAACGATGCCACTCTGGCTTACGAGGCCAAAACCCATCATTACCTGGCCAATGATGATCTGCTGCAGCTCACCTTAAAGGCTCAAGCCTCTAGTCGCAGTGATGACCGAGAGTTTGTGGATTTTAGCGAACTCTATTGGTCTAGAATGCGCGATCAATGGGAGCTTAAAGCAGGTGTTGATACGGTGTTTTGGGGCAAGGCAGAAACCGTGAATGTGGTGGATGTGATCAATCAAAAAAACAATCTCAGTATTGAAAACAAAGCCAAACTGGGTCGCCCCATGCTGCGTTATAGTTATTTCTTAGAAGATGGTGTGCTGGATGCATTCTACCTGCCGGATCATCGAGCGCGAGAATTCTCCAGTGGTCGAGAAGGCTTGAGTGTGACTGCCAATGCTTACGAGGATCGATCTCAAGATTCGCTGGCACTGCGCCTACAACAAACCTTAGGTGAGTTTGATCTGGCACTGAGTTATTTCAGTGGTATTAACAACGCGCCAAGACTGGTGGCCTCAGGTTCAAACTACACCGCTCATTATGACAAAGTTGAGCAGTGGTTATTTGATGGCCAACTGACCACGGATGAGACCTTGTACAAGGCAGAGTATCTGCGCGATACCGACAACAACTACCAAAGTGTGATCGGCATGGAACACTTTATGGGTGATCTGTGGAGTGTGAATCTACTGTTAGAATACATGCGCAGCAACCAAAGTGCCAATGTCTTTCAAAACGACAGCATGTTTGGATTACGCGTTGAACTCAACGATGAGCAGGGTAGTGAGGCGCTGATTAGTTGGGTGAGGGATCATGACCATCACTCTAATACCCTCAGTGTAAGAGGCAGTCGACGTCTGGATAACGACAATAAGCTTACCTTGGAGTTCAAAGCATTTGATATTGGCTCAAGTGACAGTGCACTGCTGCTGCAAGATGCAAACGACCAACTATCGATCGGCCTACAACATTTCTTTTAACAACCTTCTCCTAGGATTTTCTTAAATTTCACATGGTGGAGTTTATCCCTATATTGTTGACAATCTTATAATTGATAGCTATTATTGAGACATATTTTGCTATTTTTTATCAATATTGTTAACAAAAAAAGATGGTGATCGAGACTAACAATAAGCCAGGAACCTTATCTGATCAGGTGTTTTTACGCATCAAAGAGGATATTGTGACCGGTGTCACGCCTCAGGGTCAAAAGATGGGTGAGACTGATCTGGCCAAGCGTTATGACATTAGTCGCGGCCCATTACGTGAGGCCTTACAACGATTAGAGGCCATTAATCTGGTGACCCGCACCCCGCATGCTGGCATGCGCGTGGTGGTGTTAGATCGGGAAAAGATGCGCGAAGTCTATCAAATGCGTGAGGCCATGGAGGGCTTTGCCACGCGTCTGGCCACCCAAGTCATGTCCGAAGATGAGGTCGATAACCTGTACCGTCTATTAGACCAGCACGAAGCTTCGATTAATGATGCTGACGGCAAGGTGTACTTTCAAGAAGAGGGTGATCCAGATTTTCATTACTATATTTTCTCTAAATGCGGCAATACGCAACTCATTCAATATTTAGAGAACCAGTTGTATCAACTACTGAGAATGTGTCGTCATCGCACCAGCCGTTTGCCACTGCGCCCGGAAAACGCGCTTTATGAGCACCGTGCGATTGTGGATGCCATTCGTGATCGAGATGCAGAATTTGCTGAGATTTTAATGAGGCGCCATGTGCACCATTCTTGGCGTCTGGTCGATGCCATGCTTGAGCGTGGCGGCCTAGAAGAACAATGTCAACACACAGCTTAACACAAGGAGTAATAACGTGAGTCAAGGAAAAAAATTTAGAGACCTGGTGGCCAATGAGGCGCCACTACAAGTGGTTGGAACTGTCAATGCCTATAGTGCGATTATGGCGCAGAAGGTAGGTCATAAGGCCATCTATCTATCGGGTGGTGGCGTTGCAGCCTGTTCACTGGGTACGCCAGATTTGGGCATTAGCACGTTGCATGATGTACTAGAAGATGCCAAGCGTATCACCGATGCCTCAGATCTACCGTTATTGGTGGATGTCGATACTGGTTGGGGTGGCGCCTTTAACATTGCTCGCTGTGTGCGTGAAATGGAACGTGCCAATGTGGCGGCGATCCACATTGAAGACCAAGTGATTCAAAAGCGTTGTGGTCATCGCCCAAATAAGATGATTGTCTCAACCGAAGAAATGTGTGAGCGTATTAAATCAGCGGTAGATGCTCGAGTCGATGAGAACTTTGTGATCATGGCCAGAACCGATGCCCTAGCCGTAGAAGGCATGGAGTCAGCGGTAGAAAAAGCGGCAGCGTTTGTGGAGGCAGGTGCCGATATGATCTTCCCAGAAGCATTGAATAGCTTAGAGCAATATCAGGCCTTCTCAAGTGCGGTGGATGTGCCAATCCTGGCTAACATTACCGAGTTTGGTGCGACGCCACTATTTAACAAGAGCGAACTGCATGACTCGGGTGTGGACATGGTGCTGTATCCGCTTAGTGCGTTTAGAGCCATGAGTAAGGCGGCACTAAATGTGTATCAAAACATTTTGGCTGATGGTGATCAAAAAGCGGTGGTAGACACCATGCAAACGCGTATGGAATTGTATGATTTCTTGGATTATCATCAATATGAACAAAAATTAGACGAACTATTTAACAAGGAGAAATAACATGGGTGGAGCAAAAAAAGTAGGTGGCGCAGGTCTTCGTGGTCAAAGCGCAGGTGAAACATCCCTTTCAACGGTTGGTGTTAGCGGTTCAGGCTTAACTTATCGCGGTTATGACGTGGTTGATTTGGCAGAAAACGCCAGCTTCGAAGAAGTGGCATACTTAATTCTACATGGCAACTTGCCAACACAAGCAGAGCTAGATGCTTATATCGCTAAGTTGAAGACTCTAAGAGGTCTATCACCAGAGCTAAAGGTGGTGTTGGAGAACATTCCAAAAGAAGCGCATCCAATGGATGTGTTGCGTACCGGTTGCTCAATGCTAGGCAACTTAGAGATGGAAGAAGACTTTTCTCAGCAGACTGATAAGGCTGACCGCATGCTGGCCGCTTTCCCATCAATTATTAACTATTGGTACCAGTATTCCCACAATGGCAAACGTATTGAAGTGGAGACTGATGATGATTCAATCGGTGGTCATTTCCTGCATCTACTGCATGGTGAGAAACCAAGTGAGTTGCATGCACAGGTAATGAGTGTGTCACTGATTCTCTATGCTGAGCATGAGTTTAACGCTTCAACTTTTGCCTCTCGTGTTTGTGCCTCAACCTTATCAGACATCCATTCTGCGGTCACCAGTGCCATTGGTACGCTACGTGGTCCACTACATGGTGGTGCCAATGAGGCAGCCAGTGACATGATTGATCAGTGGCAAACCGCAGATGAGGCAGAAGATGCCATTATGAATATGCTGGCGACTAAGCAGCTCATCATGGGCTTTGGTCATGCGGTTTATACCGAGTCTGATCCACGTAATGCGGTGATTAAAGGCTGGTCTAAGAAGCTATCAGACATGGTTGGCGACACACACTTATACGCGGTATCAGAGCGCGTGGAAGCGGTGATGAAGCGTGAAAAAGGCCTATTTGCCAATGCTGACTTCTTCCATGCGTCAGCTTATCAATTTATGGGTATTCCAACCAAGCTGTTTACCCCAATCTTCGTGTGTTCACGTGTGAC
Organism: uncultured Piscirickettsiaceae bacterium; assembly: GCA_964566765.1. Lineage (GTDB taxonomy): Bacteria > Pseudomonadota > Gammaproteobacteria > PS1 > Pseudothioglobaceae > Thioglobus_B. The sequence goes on along the minus strand of CAZMJI010000027.1, from coordinate 6,415 downwards.
TGGCTGGTGTGCGCATATCTTTGAACAAAGAGCAAACAACCGTATTATTCGACCGAATGCCGACTACATTGGTCCAAGCCTAAGAAAGGTAGAGCCAATTGCCAGCAGAGGCTAATGGTTTAGCGTATAGAGATTATTAAGGACAACACTGATGAATACAGACTATCGTAAGCCTCTTCAAGACAGCGACTTGGACTACTTTGATGTGCGCCAAGCCGTGGAAGATATCACCCCTGGCGCTTATGCCAAACTGCCTTATACATCCAAGGTATTGGCAGAGCAATTGGTGCGCTGCTGTGAGCCAGCAGCACTGACAGACTCACTCAAACAGCTGATTGATAACAAGCAGGAGTTAGACTTCCCTTGGTATCCAGCTCGTGTGGTTTGTCATGATATCTTGGGCCTAACGGCTTTGGTCGATTTGGCTGGCTTACGTGATGCGATTGCTGACCAAGGTGGCGACCCTGCTAAGGTTAACCCTGTGGTGCAAACGCAGCTGATTGTGGATCATTCCTTGGCGGTAGAAGCGCCAGGTTTTGATCCCGAAGCGTTTGATAAAAACCGTGCGGTTGAAGATCGCCGTAATAAGGATCGATTTGACTTTATTGATTGGTGTAAGACCTCTTTTAAGAATGTGGACGTGATTCCAGCTGGTAACGGCATCATGCACCAGATCAACCTGGAGAAGATGTCGCCGGTGATTCAAGCACGCGAGGGCGTGGCCTTCCCAGATACTTGTGTGGGTACCGATTCACACACACCACACGTGGATGCACTGGGTGTGATGGCCATTGGTGTGGGCGGCCTAGAGGCTGAAACCGTGATGTTGGGTCTGCCATCGATGATGCGTGTACCAGATATTGTGGGTGTGAACATCATTGGTGAGCGTAAAGCCGATATTACCGCAACGGATATCGTCCTAGCCATTACCGAATTCTTGCGTAATGAGAAGGTGGTATCGTCTTATCTGGAATTCTTTGGTGAAGGCACCAAGGGTCTGACCATTGGTGATCGTGCCACCATCTCTAATATGACACCAGAATATGGTGCCTCAGCTGGCCTGTTTTATATTGATGAACAAACCGTTGATTATCTGAAGTTGACCGGTAGAGAGCAAGCGCAAATCGACCTGGTTGAGCAGTACGCTAAGGCCACTGGCCTCTGGGCAGATGAGATGACAGAGGCCAAATACAACCGTGTTCTAACCTTTGATTTGTCAACGGTTGAGCGCAATATGGCGGGCCCATCTAATCCACATCGTCGCCTGCCAACGGCTGCACTTGCTTCCAGTGGCATTGCCAAGGATCTGGACAAAGCGCAGGCCGAAGAGGCACAGGGCAAGATGCCAGATGGCGCGGTGATTATTGCCGCGATTACCTCGTGTACCAATACCTCCAACCCAAGAAATGTGGTGGCGGCAGGCCTGTTGGCACGTAAGGCTAACGAGCTGGGTTTGGTGCGTAAGCCTTGGGTTAAAACCTCGTTTGCGCCAGGTTCGAAAGTGGCTGAGTTGTACTTGCAAGAGGCTGACTTATTGGGTGATCTAGAGCAGCTAGGCTTTGGTATTGTCGGTTTTGCTTGTACCACTTGTAATGGCATGTCAGGTGCGCTAGATCCGGTGATTCAACAGGAGATTATTGAGCGCGACCTGTACGCAACTGCGGTACTTTCAGGCAACCGTAATTTTGATGGTCGTATCCACCCCTATGCTAAGCAGGCTTTCTTGGCGTCACCACCACTGGTGGTAGCCTATGCCATTGCCGGCACCATGCGTTTTGATATTGAAAAAGATGTGTTGGGCACAGATACCAATGGCAATCCAATTACGTTGAAGGACATCTGGCCTTCAGATGAAGAGATTGATGCCATCATTAAGGCCAGCGTTAAGCCTGAGATGTTTAATGAGATCTACAACCCAATGTTTGATATTGAGGTATCGACCCAAGCGGTCAGTCCTTTGTACGATTGGGATGACAGAAGCACCTATATCAGCCGTCCACCGTATTGGGAAGGCGCGTTAGCCGGTGAGCGTACCATGAAGGGCATGCGTCCTTTAGCAGTACTAGGTGATAACATCACCACCGACCACTTATCGCCATCCAATGCGATTATGTTAGACAGTGCAGCGGGCGCTTATCTGCATAAGATGGGCCTGCCAGAAGAGGACTTTAACTCGTATGCCACACACCGTGGTGATCACTTAACCGCACAGCGTGCCACCTTTGCCAATCCAAAGCTACTCAATGAGATGTGTCGCGATGACTCAGGTGAGATTCAGCAAGGTTCTTTGGCTCGTGTTGAGCCAGAAGGTGAGCAGATGCGCATGTGGGAAGCGATTGAAACTTATATGGATCGTGCTCAGCCACTGATTATTATTGCCGGTGCTGACTACGGTCAAGGTTCATCACGTGACTGGGCTGCCAAGGGTGTGCGTCTGGCTGGTGTTGAAGTGATTGTGGCTGAAGGCTTTGAGCGTATTCACCGTACTAACTTGGTGGGTATGGGTGTGCTGCCACTACAATTTACCGCTGGTGAAACACGTCAGACTTATCAAATTGACGGTACAGAAACTTTTGATGTAGAAGGTGAGATTGCCCCAGGTGCAATGCTGAATGTGAAGATGACACGCATGAGTGGTGAGACTGTTAATATTGCCGTCAAGTGTCGTCTAGATACAGCAGCGGATGTGCGTATTCATGCCGCTGGCGGTGTTCTGCAACGCTTTGCGCAAGACTTTTTGCAGGAGAACAGCTAATGAGTTTCGCGCCACAAATCGGTATTCCAGCCACCTACATGCGTGGCGGCACCAGTAAGGGTGTATTTTTTAATCTGACAGACTTGCCTGAGGCTTGCCAAGTACCAGGTGAGGCGCGTGATGCGATGCTGTTGCGTGTGATCGGCAGTCCAGATCCTTATGGCAAACAGACTGATGGTATGGGTGGTGCAACCTCCAGCACCAGTAAAACGGTGATTCTAGCCAAGAGTGACAAAACCGACCATGATGTTGATTATTTGTTTGGCCAGGTATCTATTGATAAGCCCTTTGTGGATTGGAGTGGTAACTGCGGCAACCTAACCGCAGCAGTTGGCTCGTTTGCCATCAGCAGTGGTTTGGTGGATGCAGAACACTTGCCTGAGAACGGTATTGCCACGGTGCGTATTTGGCAGAAAAACATTGAAAAGACCATTGTCGCCAAAGTGCCAATGGTAGGTGGTCAGGTACAAGAAACTGGCGATTTTGAGCTTGATGGCGTGACCTTTCCAGCGGCTGAAGTACAGGTTGAGTTTATCTCTCCCGTGGACAGTGCCAATGCCATGTTCCCAACCGGTAATTTGGTTGATGACTTAGAAGTACCAGGTGTGGGCACGTTTAAAGCAACCATGATTAATGCCGGCATTCCAACCATCTTTTTAAATGCAGATGCGATTGGCTATACCGGTGCTGAATTACAAGGCGACATTAATGGCGACGAGAAAGCCTTAGCCATGTTCGAGACCATTCGCGCGCATGGTGCGATTAAGATGGGCTTGATTAACAATCTTGAAGAGGCAGCAACGCGTCAACACACGCCTAAAGTGGCGTTTGTAGGCAAGCCTCAGGCTTACACTTCGTCCAGCGGTAAAGTGATTGCTGAGAGCGATATTGATCTGAATGTTCGAGCTCTGTCCATGGGGCTTTTGCACCATGCGATGATGGGTACGGCAGCCGTGGCCATTGGTGTGGCGGCAACTATTCCGGACACCTTGGTGAATTTAGCAGCGGGTGGTGTTGAGCGTGAATCTGTCACTTTTGGTCATCCATCTGGTACGCTAAAGGTCGGCGCAGAGGCGGTGCAAACTGATACTCAGTGGATTGCCAACAAAGTAATTATGAGTCGTAGTGCAAGAGTGCTAATGAAGGGCTCGGTTTATATTCCTGGGGATGTGTTATAGCATTGCCAGTGAAGCAGTATTAATGATAGGAGAATAAAGATGACTTACAAACAAGAACTAGAAGCATCAACCAGTAATCCAGAAGCTTTTTGGGGAGATAAAGCACAGGCACTTGACTGGTTTAAGCCTGCCACGCAGGTCTTATCAGAAGATGAGCATGGTATCCACCATTGGTTTGCTGATGGCGAGATGAACACCTGCCACATGGCGTTGGATTATCATGTGGAAAATGGTCGCGGTGAGCAGACAGCGCTGATTTATGATTCGCCTGTGACTGGCGTTGAAGCCTCTTATACCTATCGCGAGCTTAGAGATGAGGTGGCTAAGATTGCCGGCATGCTAACCGCACAAGGCGTGGAAAAGGGCGATCGTGTGATTGTTTACATGCCAATGATTCCAGAAGCGGCCATGGCCATGTTGGCTTGTGCGCGTGTGGGCGCGATTCACTCAGTGGTGTTTGGTGGTTTTGCCGCACCTGAGCTGGCCGTGCGTATTGACGATGCCAAGCCTAAATTGATCATGAGTGCCTCTTGCGGTATTGAAATCCAACGTGTGATTGAGTACAAGCCACTACTGGACGAGGCCATGAAGCTGGCTGAGCACAAGGTTGAAACCTGTGTGGTTTATCAGCGTGAACAGGCACCTGCCAGTTTAATTGAAGGTCGCGACTTGGATTGGCAAGCAGCGGTTAGCGCGGCTGAGCCAGTCGGTTGTACGCCGGTTAAAGGTGATGATCTGCTGTATATTTTGTACACCTCGGGCACCACGGGCAAGCCTAAGGGTGTGGTTAGAGAAAATGGCGGCCATGCGGTGGCCATGAAGTACTCAATGAAAGCCATCTATGACTTAGAGCCAGGTGATGTGTTCTTCTCAGCCTCGGACGTGGGTTGGGTCGTAGGCCACTCCTACATTGTGTATGCACCACTGCTACATGGTTGTACCACGGTATTCTACGAAGGTAAGCCAATCATGACCCCGGATGCGGGCGCTTTCTGGCGTGTGATTGAGCAGTACAAAGTTAAAGCGCTATTTACCGCGCCAACGGCTTATCGTGCGATTAAAAAAGAAGATCCAAACGGCGAGTTTATTAAAAAATATGACTTGTCGTCACTGAAATACCTATTTGCTGCGGGTGAGCGTCTAGATCCACCAACTTATGAGTGGCTGACTTCACACTTTACCGTACCGGTGATTGATCACTGGTGGCAGACAGAAACTGGTTGGGCAATTGCCGCCAATATGACCGGTGTGGAATTAATGCCAGTGAAACCAGGTTCGGCTACTGTGCCAGTACCAGGTTTTGATGTGCGTATCCTAGACGACAATGGTCAAGAAGTAGGCCCTGGTGTACAGGGTAATATCGCGGTGAAATTGCCAATGCCGCCAAGCTCTCTAACCACGGTTTGGGGTGATATGGATCGCTTTAAATCTGGCTATTTAGAGACTTTCCCAGGTTTTTATGCCAGTGGCGATGGTGGTTATATTGATGACGAAGGCTACCTGTTTGTGATGGGTCGTACCGATGATGTGATTAATGTCTCGGGTCACCGTCTGTCAACCGGTGAAATGGAAGAGATTGTGGGTAAGCATGAAGCCGTGGCTGAGTGCGCGGTGATTGGTCGAACTGATGAGCTTAAGGGTCAAATGCCACTGGGTTTTGTGGTGCTTAAAGCCGGTGTTGAGACCGATGTAGCTGAGATTCAACAAGAGTTGGTGCAATTGGTGCGTGAGAAAATTGGTGCGGTGGCTTGCTATAAGGAAAGTTTGATCGTTGATCGTCTACCAAAAACCCGATCGGGCAAGATCCTAAGAAAAACCATGCGTCAAATCGTTGATGGTGAGGAGTACGTGGTACCTTCAACCATTGACGATCCGGCCATCTTAGATGAAATTAAAGACAAAAACGCACAGCGCTAATGAGTGAAACCATCGACCTAGGTCAAGGCATTACCTTAATTGATGCCCGTTATATCCAAGATGATGTGGCTGCTTCTTATTTGCTTCGAGAAGGCGATGAGGTGGCGATTATCGAGACCGGTACTGCGCATACGGTTGCGGATATCAAAACTGCGCTTGAAGCACAGGGTTTGGATTTCTCGCATGTGCGTTATATCATTCCAACCCATGTACACCTAGATCATGCTGGTGGTGCAGGTTCTCTGATGCAGCTGTGTGAAAACGCACAACTGGTGGTGCACCCGCGTGGCGCCAGACACCTGGTGGATCCTTCAAAGCTGATTGCTGGCACCATTGCGGTATATGGCGAAGAGAAGTTTAAAAAGTTCTATGGTGAAATTCTGCCAATTGATCAGGCTCGTGTGATTGAAGCGGATGACAATTTTGCGGTGGATCTATCAGGTAGAACGCTCACATTTTTAGACACACCAGGTCATGCGCGCCATCACTTTTGTGTTTGGGATGAGGCTTCAGGTTCGATGTTTACTGGCGATACCTTTGGTATTTCTTACCGAGAGTTTGACAA
>CAZMJI010000026.1:0-14678 GCA_964566765.1 uncultured Piscirickettsiaceae bacterium | reverse complement strand
CTGGAAGCGGGGCAATCTATTGCGGGTATTAACTTATTTGTGGACTACGAAACTCGGTCTAAGCATCAGCGTGCTTCTTTGGGTCTGGAGTATCAACGCAGCAACTTTCAACTTAGCACCAACTACTATCACCCACTCTCGGGCGATAAAACCATTGATGATCGAGTAGAGCGTGTGTCATCGGGCTATGATTTAAATTTCTCAGGACAGATGCCTTACACGCCCTGGGCGAAGGTCAAAGGTAGCTATTCTTTTTGGGATCAAGTGCCGGCAGCCGCAATTACACGCACCACATTGGGTCTTGAATTGCAACTTTCAGCAGCCACTAGCTTGGAGTTGGGACAAGAGGACAATGATCGGATTGATCGACGTAGTTATGCCAAATTAAAGCTTCAATTGCCCCTGACTGACGACAAGCCCACGCGCTTTGTGTTTGACCAACAGGCGTTCAGACCCAGTGCACAAATGGATTTAACTCGTTTAGACTGGGTTGAGCGTCAGCAAAGAATTCGCCTGGATAGTGACACCATTAATTTTGATGGCCTAACTTATTTGACTGTGACCTCACCAATCACCGGTCGTGTCTGGCTAGATCGTAATCTGGGTGCGACTCGAATTTGCACCACCGCTAATGATAGCGATTGTCATGGTGATTTGTATCAATGGGGTCGTGCCAAAGATGGGCATCAGGTCAGAACCTCATCGCTCACCACCACGCGTGCCACCACCTTGACACCAGGACATGGCAATTTTTACGTTAGATCTGATCCTTTGGGCGACAATGTCTATGACTGGACCACGGCCGATAGTGATGGTACCGAGCGTGCTAGCTCTTGGGGCAATGGTGGCACCAATGATATTTGTCCATCCGGTTTTGAGTTGCCAAGTATTACCGATCTGATTAATGAGACTGAGATCACCAACACAACCACAGCCTTTAGTAGTTTCTTGAAATTGCCAACTTCTGGCTATCGTCAAGAAAACGGCGTCAGTGGCACCCAGCTGAGAGATGTGGGTACTATCGGACGATATTGGTCCAAGACTCATGAATATTATGCAGGTAATTTCTTGCCGTATCACCGAGCAGAGGCAATTGAGATTACTTCGTCTGGTTATTCGCGTGGCACGATAGGTGCTTCCAGTGGTCTGAGTGTGCGCTGTATTAAGTCTCTTTAATGCCTAGCGCTTATCCATAGCCATACCTTGTTGATTTCACCTGCCCCAGGATATTGTTGCTGCCTATTGAGACTCAAGGATCGTGGTATGATGGGGGTAATCTAGCGTATTACGGGTGTATTTATGACTGTGAAGCCTATCCATTTGTCGATTGTGGGCATGTCGTGTGCAGGCTGTGTTGCCAGTGTTGAGAAAGCATTAAGCCAGGTTGATGGGGTGGATAAAGCCAGTGTTAACTTTGCCGACCACAGCGCTGTTGTGACCGGTACTATGACGCTGGAGAGCTTAATTAAAGCCGTGGTTGATGCGGGATATGACGCTGCTGAACTGGCTGCCAGTGATGCGCAGCAAATACTGGAAAAAAAGCAGCAAGAATTAACCCATTATCAACAGCTGGTTAAAAAATCACTGGTTGCCGCAGCCGTTGGTGTGCCACTGTTTATCGCTGGTGTGTCTGGCGTCTTGCCCGTTATTGGTTCTGCAGGTGCTCAAATCTTTTGGTTGCTAATTGGATTGGCAACATTGGGTGTGATGTATTATTCTGGTGCGCATTTTTACACGGGTGCGGTCAAATCTTTGATCAACCGTAGCGCCAATATGGACACCTTAATTGCGCTGGGAACTGGTACCGCTTGGTTGTTCTCGATGCTGGTGGTGTTATTGACTGATGCCATTCCTCAAGCCTCTCAACATGTGTATTTTGAAGCGGCAGCGATGATCATTGCCTTGATTAATCTTGGATCAGCCTTAGAGAGCAAGGCCCGTGGCAAAACCTCCCAAGCCATTAAGCGCTTGATCGGCTTGCAGCCTAAGACGGCCTTGGTTGTGCGCAATGGTCAAGAGGTTAATCTGCCGATCGAACAAGTGGGCTTGTCTGAAACCATTAAAGTACGCCCTGGCGAGCGGATTCCAGTGGATGGCCAACTGATTGAGGGCTCTTCTAGTGTGGATGAATCCATGTTAACTGGAGAGCCCATACCTGTGAAAAAAGGCAAGGGTGATGTAGTGAGTGCCGGTACCATCAATAAGACTGGCTCCTTTTTATTTGTGTCTACCAAGATTGGCAAAGACACCGCATTGGCGCAGATCATCAATATGGTGCGCAAAGCCCAAGCCAGCAAGCCAGCCATTGGTCGATTGGTTGATAAGATTTCAGCGGTCTTCGTACCCATGGTGGTGTTGGTTGCCGTACTGACGTTTGTGGTGTGGTTCAATGCCGGTTACAGCATTGCATTTGCACTGATTGCAGCGGTGACCGTGCTGATTATCGCTTGCCCTTGTGCACTGGGATTGGCCACTCCGATTTCTATTATGGTTGGTGTTGGTAGAGCTGCTGAACGCGGGATTCTAATTCGCAATGGCGAGGCGCTGCAGCAGGCTGGTAGATTGGACACGGTGGTGCTGGATAAGACTGGCACCATTACTCAAGGTCATCCTAGTGTGACCGATGTGATGTCGCTTGAACATGTAAGCGAGCAAGAATGCTTGAGTTTGGCGGCATCCATTGAGCATTCGTCAGAACACCCGTTGGCACAAGCCATTGTCGATCAGGCCGAGCAACAACAATTAGAGATCAAGCCTTGTGATCACTTTGAAGCTGTGACAGGAAAAGGGGTTAAGGCCGATATTGGTGGCAAGCAGGTGTTATTTGGCAATGCGCGTTTGATGCATCAATTTAAGATTGATATTAGCGAACTGCAGGCCGAATCCCAACAAAGAGCCGGCGAGGCAAAAACTCCGATTTATTTGGCAATTGATCATCGTGCTGCCGCTGTCATTACCGTGGCCGACTCGATTAAAGAGGATTCTGCAAGTGCCATTAAAGCCATGCAGGCGGCTGGTATCAAGGTGGTGCTATTAACGTGTGACAATCACGAAACTGCAACAGCGGTGGCCAGATCGGTCAATATCGCCGAGATTGTATCTGAGGTTATGCCAGATGAGAAAGTGGCAAAAATTACCCAACTACAAGCCAATGGGGCTGTGGTGGGTATGGTGGGGGACGGTATTAATGATGCGCCGGCATTGGCCAGAGCCAATGTGGGTTTTGCCATCGGTACTGGCACCGATGTGGCGATTGAGAGTGCGGATATTACTTTAATGGGTGGCTCGTTATACGGTGTGGTAGACGCCATTCAGATTTCCCAGGCAACCACCAAAAACATCAAGCAGAATTTATTGGGCGCGTTTATCTACAACACATTGGGTATTCCAATTGCTGCTGGTGTGCTCTATCCAGTGTTTGGACTGCTACTCAATCCGATGATGGCTGGTGCGGCCATGGCCCTATCGTCGCTAACCGTGGTGAGTAATGCCAATCGATTGCGCCGCATGAGGTTCGACAGATAGGGTGAACGAACAACCAGGCTTATTGCCAAAGATCAACCGTGATGCCTTGCTCACGCAATTTATCCGAAGCATCCTCTAAGTAGCGCTGAAAACTTGGCTGTGCTTGATAAGCCTCAGATAAGACGTATTGCATAATGCCATGCCAATGATATTGTTTGAAATAAGCATCCTTGCGAATAATCTCTGTACCATCCTTGTCAAAGAACACCACCGCAGGCTTGTGGGTTAGCTGCAGTTGTTCGTACCAGTCTTTGGCTGTGGTGCGCTCACCCGATGGGGTAATGAGTTTTTCCTCAGACAGCGCGTTAAAACGCACCACCTGCATATTGCCAAGCAACTCCTGGGTTTTGGCCAGTGGCATTAATTCCTGATAGAAGTTGTCGCAATCCGGACAATTGGGCTCTTCAAAAAATACCGCTAGGTACTTAGCCGCAGGCAGCTGTCGAGAACGGGCTAGCATATGTGGTCCAGCTTCAAAAATGGCATGTGCGTTTAGTAGGCCTGACTTGTCTTGTTTCAGCTGATTCAGATAGCTGGCATAAGATTGTTGCAGATAGGTTTTATTGGCGATATAGTCTAAGGTGGCGTGCATTTTATCAATTGATTGATAGCCGTTTAGTCTTAGCACCACATTGCCCTTGGCGTCTAAAAACACTAGGGTTGGCGTGAATTGTACCTTCATGTGTGCAGCAAAGTTTTTCTCGGTAAACTCCTTGCCACTTAAATCAACAATGATGCGATCACCCCACATATTGGTTTCAATCACATCGAAATTGGCTTTGAGTTTGTCAACCAGGGCTGGATTGTGGAAATTGTCTTCCACCAGTTTGGCGCAATATGGACAGCCATCCTGATGGAAGTAAACCATCATATGTCGATCTTCATCACTGGCTTCTGCCAAGTCTTCGCTGAGATCCAAGAAGCTGGCTTTGAACCACTCAGGTAGTTCTTCTACAAATTTTGCACCGAGAAACTCACCATGAACCACTTTACTTTCTGCCGTGGCAGAAAAACTTAAAAAGATCGAGACGACCAGAATCAGTAAACGCATCACTCCCCCTTGTTTTGCTGATTTTTACTTAAGTTCTATTGTAACGAGGATTGCCTGTTAGCGCAAATAGATCTATAGGGTTTCGATATCCTTATGTGGCAGAAACAAGCCACAGCCTAAGGTTCTGAGCGGTCCTAGACCTACTTCTTGAATGTGTACCGACTCTGCCTTGCCAAGATCGGCAATCATTAAAGACTTGGCATGTATCAAACCTTGATCGGTTTGTAGTGTGCTCTCTAGGCCGGCCAGCATTTTCTTCACTTGAATGCCCAAGTCTTGCAGTTCTTGATAGCATTGTTGTAAGAAATCGTTCTCACTCATGTCAGCCTTACACACCACGCCCTTGGCAAACACCACCGGCATGTCACTCAGCAGTTTGGGTTTGAGCGCTTTAACCACCTTCACTTCATAGTCGCCCAATGAGAGAGTTTGGCCAACCAAGCTTAGCGCTTGATCGAGATGGGTTTTGGGCAGTCTTAGAATCAGCTTTGAGCGTCTAGAGGGGTAGTAGAAGCCATCTTTGTTTTGTTCCCAGCCATTGCCATCACTGACAGAGATGTCAAAAATACCACCACCCACTTCTTCCAACCAAGGCAGATGCTGGAGCACAGCCTGAGCCAATGGGTAAGCATGATCCATGGGCAGAATCTTACTGTGGATGTTAAACGCCAGATCTTGAATGGCATCTGGCGGTATAAAAACTTCTTCTTTGGTGGTTTCTTGCCAAAACATGAGACCCGGTACACCTAGCGATAACGGTTATAATATGTGCTCATTATACAAAGTTCTGCGATGGAAAACCTACAGCAAATTATTGGGTATCAATTTAACGACACCTCGTTACTTAAGTTGGCACTCACACACCGAAGTGCGGGTAAGCGCAATAATGAGCGCCTGGAGTTTTTGGGTGATAGTGTGTTGGGTTCGGTGATTTCCTACGAACTGTATCAAAAATTTCCACACATTGACGAAGGTAAGCTCTCGCGTCTGCGTTCGCATTTGGTCAGAGGGCAAACGCTGGCCACTTTTGGTGATCAGCTGGGTTTGGCTAAGCACTTAATCTTAGGTGCTGGCGAGCTCAGAAGCGGCGGCCATAAGCGTGGTTCAATTCACGCCGATTGCCTAGAGGCAATTTTTGGTGCGGTGTTTTTAGACTCCGACTATGAGACCACCAAAGGGGTGATTCTTAATCTATTTCAAGAGTTGCTGGACAAGGTGGATCCTAAGGCCTCGCTCAAAGATGCCAAAACACAATTGCAGGAATACTTGCAAAAACGCGGCCACGCACTGCCTCAATATGACTTGGTGAAAACCCTGGGCAAGGATCACAATGCGGTGTTTTTTGTTAATTGCCAGCTGCCTGATCGGGGTCTGCAGGTTGAGCAAAGCGCCAAAAGCATCAAACGTGCCGAGCAATCTTGTGCACAAATTCTATTAGACAAACTAACCCAAGCATGAGTTTTAAAGCCGGATTTATTGCAGTGATTGGCCGCCCGAATATGGGTAAGTCAACCTTGATTAACGAATTACTGGGGCAAAAGCTCTCAATTACCTCGCATCGCCCGCAGACCACGCGTCATCGTATTCATGCGATTGACACAGGCGAAGATTATCAAATGGTGTTTGTGGACACGCCAGGTATTCATATTGGTAGTAAGAAAGCGATTAATTCGTATATGAATCGTGCCGCTAGCTCTAGCATTAAAGATGTGGACATGATTTTGTGGCTGGTAGAAGCCGGCAGATGGACCAAGGAAGATGCACGCGTATTAGAACATGTAGAGCAAGTGGATGTGCCAGTGATTTTGTGTCTTAATAAGATGGACAAGTTGGACTCAGCGCAAGCATTATTGCCTTATTTGGCGCAGATGGGTGAGCGTTATCAGGCCACTGAGATTTTTCCCTTGTCGGCCTTTAATAAAAAAGATGTTCATGCACTCAGAACGCTGATTCTAAAACACCTACCAGAACAAGGGATGATCTTTGATCCCGATTATATTACCGATCGATCAGAGAAGTTTGTGGTGGCCGAATTTGTGCGTGAAAAGTTGATGCGACACTTGGCTGATGAACTGCCGTATGACCTAACGGTGGAGATTGAGAAATACGAGTTTGACGGTAATACTCAGCATATTGCCGCGCGTATCTACGTCGACAAAGCCTCGCAGAAAAACATTGTGATTGGCAAGAAGGGCGAGATGCTTAAGCTAATTGGCACCGAAGCCAGAGCAAGCATCGAGGGTTTTTTAGAACGCAAAGTATTCTTGCAGCTGTGGGTTAAAGTGCGTAGCGGTTGGTCGGATGACAAGCGTTCATTAGCCTCGCTGGGTTATGACTAAGATTGAGCTAACCCCCGCTTATCTGATTCACCGAAGAGCCTATCAAGACAACTCTTTACTGCTAGATTTTTTAACCCTAGAACATGGACGCATTCGTCTGCTGGCTCGAGGCTCTCGTCAGTCTAAGACCAAGTTACAAATGTTTATGCAATTGCGCATCTCTTACGCTGGCCGGGGTGAGCTTAAGAGTCTCACTGCTTGGGAGGTGGATGACACCCCAAGGATGCTGACGGGAGAGCGACTGATCCTAGGGGTCTATGTGAATGAGTTGGTGGAGCGCCTATTGCACGAGGCCGAGCCACATGAGCAGCTGTTTGCTGCTTACCAGAGCTTTATTGAGCAGCTGCCCAACCTCTCAAGCGTTGAGCAACATTGGCAACTGCGATTGTTTGAGAATCAACTGCTAGAATCACTGGGTTATGGACTGGATTTTGCCTATGATGATCAGGGTGAGTTTGTCCATGGTGAAAAGCGCTATCACTATCACGAGCAATTGGGTTTTCAGCGCAGTGCCAGCGGTATAATACCGGGAGAATTGCTGCTGCAGTTGGCACAGCAGGGCGACGTGCCTGATGCTGCGCAATTAAAGATTTGCCGCAATCTAAACCGGCAGCGACTACAACCATTATTGGGCGATAAGCCATTACATAGTAGGGAGTTATATTTCAAATGAGTATTTATCTAGGGGTTAATATTGATCATATTGCCACGCTAAGACAGGCCAGAGGTACCACCTATCCATCGCCGATTGAAGGTGCACTACTGTGTGAAAAAGCCGGTGCTGACAGCATTACCCTACACCTACGTGAGGACAGACGTCATATTCAAGACAGCGATGTTGAAACCTTGCGAGGCCAGTTAACCACTAAGATGAATCTGGAGATGGCAGCCACCGATGAGATGGTTTCAATTGCCAGTCGCATTAAACCTGAAGACTGTTGCCTGGTGCCAGAAAAACGCGAAGAGTTAACCACTGAGGGTGGATTGGATGTTGCTTCACAACTGCCTAGAATGCAAGAAGTGTGTGCTGAGCTGGCCAACAACCAGGTGACTGTATCCCTATTTATTGATGCCGACAAAGCGCAAATTGATGCTGCTAAAGCTTGTGGTGCGCCGGTCATCGAGCTGCATACTGGGCATTATGCTGACTTAAGTGGTCAAGCCCAGACTCAGGAGTTTGAGCGTATTAAAGCCATGGCGACCTATGCGCATTCGATTGGCTTGCAGGTGAATGCCGGCCATGGTTTGACTCTGGAAAATACTCCAGCGATTGCCAAGTTACCTGAGGTGGTTGAGCTTAATATTGGCCACTCAATTGTGGCTCGAGCGGTATTTGTTGGTTTGGAACAAGCGGTGAGAGAGATGAAGGCGCTTATGCTGGAGGCTCGAACATGATTTACGGTGTGGGTACAGATATTGTTAGTATTGATCGCGTGGCGCATATTCTGGAAAAGAATCGCGACGGTTTTATCAATCGCGTCTTGAGCGAACACGAGCGCGCACTGTTTGCCAATAAGGGCGACAGTGCGGCGTACTGCGCCAAACGTTTCGCCGCCAAAGAGGCTTTCGCCAAGGCTCTGGGCACGGGCATTGGCAAGGTGGTGAGTTTTCAAGACCTCACCATTCGTAATAATGATGATGGTAAGCCGTTTTTTATTCCCAGTGAGCCACTGCGTTTGCGCCTATTAGAGCGCGGTATTAAGAAAGCGCACTTAAGTCTGTCTGACGAGCAACACAATGCGGTGGCGTTTGTGGTGTTAGAGCAAGCACAGGCGCCGGCCGCAGAAGCTGAGTCTGATTACAATACGACGTTTTAGTTGATATAGCGACCGAAGCCAGCTCGATAGGCTTCTTGGCGTGTGCCTTCACAACCAAATTTTTGTGCGGTTTCAAAACCAGATTTGGCCATAGGATGGGTCTCTAAAATATGGATTGGGGTTCTGTCCATGTCAAAGCGCTTCAAGCCTTTGTTCATCTGTCTGACACCAGCAAAATTAATCCCTGAACAGGACTCGTTATAGTATTTAACCGCACCGACAATGGCCAGCATCTCATTCGGCGAGAGGGCGTGAGAGAGCGTGTTTAAGCTCAGCAGCAGCGTTAATAGTATTTTTTTCATAGCAGGCTAGTGTGTTAAACCTGTGTGTAGTCTAGCACCTTGGGCCAGGTAAAAACCATGATTTAAGTCAAGCTAAGCCTTGTGGTAATGACACAAGTAGTTGACATCCACATCGTGCTCTAATTTGTAAACCTTGGTAAGTGGGTTGTAGGTCATGCCAATCATCGCCTCTAGTGACAAATCAGCCGATCTGGCTGCCTCGTCCATCTCTGATGGTTTAATGAACTTGTCAAAATCGTGCGTACCCTTAGGCAATAACTTAAGCACATACTCAGCGCCAATAATGGCAAATAAGTAAGATTTTGGATTGCGGTTAATGGTGGAGAAAAATACCTCACCATCGGCTTTAACCAAGGTTGCACAAGCGCGAATCACCGAGGCCGGATCCGGCACATGTTCCAACATTTCTAAGCAGGTCACCACATCAAATTCACCCGCGTGGTCTTTGGCAAATTCTTCAGCTGGGGTTTTCTGGTAGTCAATATCCAGTCCTGACTCTAGCAGGTGTAGTTTGGCCACTTCTAAGCCAGCCTCAGCCATATCAATACCCGTCACCTCAGCGCCTTCTAGTGCTAAGGCTTCGGCTAGGATGCCACCACCACAGCCCACATCGAGGATCTTTTTACCTTGCAGTGAGCCGCCACATTTGTCTTTGATGTAGTCCAGTCTGAGTGGGTTAATCTCATGTAGCGGCTTAAATTCTGACTCTTTATCCCACCAGCGCGATGCCAGCTCGGCAAACTTGTTTACTTCTTCAAAATCGACGTTACTCATAGTGCTTTGATTGCCTCTAATACTGCTTCCACATGACCTTTGACCTTAACCTTGTCCCAAGCTTGCAGGATGTTGCCCTCGGCATCAATTAAAAAGGTAGAGCGAACAATGCCCATATACTCACGACCGTAGAGCTTTTTCAGCTGAATCACTCCAAAGGTGTTGCATAAAGTCTCATCCGGATCGGAGATAAGCTCAAACGGAAAGCCTTGTTTGGCTTTAAAGTTTTCATGGGATTTTAAGGAATCCTTGCTGACGCCATAGACCACGGTATTGTGGGCCACAAACTCCTCATAATGGTCGCGAAAATCTTGTCCTTCGGTGGTACAACCTGGGGTTGAATCCTTGGGATAGAAATACAACACAATGTTACGACCCTCAGGGTCAGGAATGCTCACGGTTAAATCGCTGGTTGCTTGGCAGGTTAGGCTCGATACTTTGTCCACTTAAGTATAATACTTTGAATCTAAAAACTTTCATTTTAGCATTTCGATGAATAACATCCGTAATTTTTCCATCATTGCGCATATTGACCACGGTAAATCCACCATTGCCGATCGCTTCATTCAATTTTGTGGCGGTCTGAGTGATCGTGAGATGTCACAGCAAGTGCTGGATTCCATGGACATTGAAAAAGAGCGCGGCATCACCATTAAGTCACAAAGTGTGACCTTGGATTATCATGCCAAAGACGGTCAAACTTACCAGCTGAATTTTATTGACACACCAGGCCATGTGGATTTTTCCTATGAAGTGTCGCGCTCGCTATCGGCTTGTGAGGGTGCACTACTGATTGTTGATGCTTCACAAGGTGTGGAAGCACAAACCGTGGCCAATTGTTACACGGCAATTGACCAAGGTCTAGAAGTGGTGCCGGTGCTAAATAAGATCGATCTGCCAGCGGCCGATCCAGATCGTGTGATTGACGAGATTGAGGATGTGATTGGTGTGGAAGCGCATGATGCGGTACATGCCAGTGCCAAAACCGGTATTGGTATCGAAGATATCTTAGAGCAGATTGTGGAGAAAGTTCCTGCACCCGAAGGTGAGATTGAAGCACCGATTAAAGCGCTAATTATTGACTCTTGGTTTGACAACTACTTGGGCGTGGTGTCGCTTGTTCGTGTGGTTGATGGTGAGATTAAGCCAAAGACTAAGATTAAGATTTTTTCCACCGCTGAAGAGTACTTAGTTGATGAAGTGGGTGTGTTTACCCCTAAGCGCCAAGTTACTGAGAGCCTTAAGGCCGGTGAAGTGGGTTTTCTCATTGCCAGCATTAAAGACATTCATGGTGCGCCAGTGGGTGATACCATTACCGGTAGTAAAAATCCAGCCAATGAGCCGCTAGAGGGCTTTAAGCCAGTACAGCCGCGCGTGTTTGCCGGCATCTTCCCGGTCTCGGGTGAGGACTATGAGAAGTTTAGAGACGCCTTGGCTAAGCTCAGTCTAAATGATGCTGCGCTGCAGTACGAGCCCGAGAATTCCGACGCCCTAGGCTTTGGCTTTAGAATTGGTTTCTTGGGTCTACTGCATATGGAGATTATCCAGGAACGTCTAGAGCGTGAATATGACCTGGATTTGATCACTACAGCGCCAACGGTAATCTATGAGATTGTCGATACCAAGGGCAATGTGCATCGAGTAGACAGTCCTTCTAAGTTGCCAGAGCCACAACATATTGCCGAGTTTAGAGAGCCAATTATCACCGCCAATATCTTAGTGACTGATGACTACTTGGGTCCAGTGATCAGTTTGTGTGTAGAAAAGCGTGGCGTGCAAAAGAACATTACCTATATGGGCAAGCAAGTTTCTTTGGTGTATGAATTGCCATTGAATGAAGTGGTGCTGGATTTCTTTGATCGTTTGAAGTCAGTCTCACGTGGTTTTGCCTCGATGGATTATCAGTTTGAGCGTTACCAAACCTCGGATCTGATTCGCCTAGACATTCTGATTAACAGTGAAAAAGTGGATGCCTTGGCCTTGATTATTCACCGCGAAGATTCCGTACGCAAAGGTCGAGAGATTGCCGAGAAGATGAAAGACCTGATTCCAAGACAGATGTTTGATGTGGCCATTCAGGCTTGTATTGGTGCCAAGATTATCTCACGTACCAATGTGAAAGCCCTGCGTAAAAATGTAACTGCCAAGTGTTATGGTGGTGATGCCTCACGTAAGCGTAAGCTACTGGAGAAGCAGAAAAAAGGTAAAAAGCGTATGCGCAGCGTGGGTCGAGTAGATATCCCGCAAGAGGCCTTCTTAGCCGTATTGCATATTGATAATTAAATCAAGCGTTCCAACACCAGCTTAGAGCCAAAATAGGCCAATAGCAGAATCACAAAAGCAATTTGTGTGGCGTTAATGGCTTGTTTGCCGCGCCAGCCAAACAGCGATCGACCCAACACCAGCGCAGCAAAAATTGCCCAAGCAAAGAGCGAGAGGATGGTTTTATGCACCAAGTGCTGTGCAAACAAATCGTCAATAAAGATAAAGCCACTTACCAGCGATAGCGTGAGCAGATAAAAGCCCACACGAATACTTTGGAACAGCAGTGATTCCATGGTCTGTAGCGGTGGCAGTTTATTCACAAAGCCATTAATCTGACGAGCATGTAGATGCTGCTCTTGAATTCTAAGTAGCACCGATTGACACACGGCAATGGCTAACATGGCGTAGGCCGACACTGATAGTAGGACGTGTGAGGCAATGCTGAGCGATACCACCTTGTCAGTAGTATCTGGGAACAGTAGACTAAATAGTAGGGTAAAGCCGGCCAGCGGATACACCAAGATACCCAAGGCGTGTACCGGTTTGCCAAACGAGGATAAAAACAACAGTACGGCAATCAGCCAGGCCACAAACGAGGCACTATTGGCCAGGCCAAACACGATGCCACCGGTGGTGTGAAAGTCACTAAAGTTAAGCGCTTGCGCAATCAGGGCAAAGCTAATGAGTAAATTGGTGGTGGTCTGATGCGGGTGAGTCACACTGTTTTTGGTATAGTAACGAGCCAATAATGCAGCTGATACCAAATAAGCAGTGATCGCAAGGTAGAATAAAAGCATGACCGATTAGTCTGACAAATGCTTATATAATACGATACTTTCGAAACCGATTCTAACAAAATGTTTGACAATCTATCCGAGCGACTTTCCAATAGTTTTAAGGCACTACAAGGCAAGAGTAAGCTAAGCGAAAAAAATATTAAGGACGCCATCCGTGAGGTGCGTCGCGCCTTATTGGAAGCGGATGTTGCGCTTGAGGTGATCAAGACTTTCCTGGATCAAGTACAAGAAAAAGCCATTGGTCTAAAAGTCGGCGAAGGACTGAATCCAACTCAGGCATTTATTAAGCTGGTTGAGACCGAGCTGACGCAGATTATCGGCGGTGAGAACGAATCCTTAGATTTAAGAACACAAGCCCCAGCGGTGGTGATGGTGGCCGGTCTGCAAGGTGCGGGTAAAACCACCTCGATCGCCAAACTGGCACGTTACTTAAAAGAGCGTGAAAATAAGAAAGTGTTGGTGGTGAGTGCCGATGTTTATCGCCCAGCTGCGATTGACCAATTAGAAGTTTTGGCCAAGCAAGTTGGCGTGGATTTCTTCGCCTCAGACATCAGTCAAAAGCCAGAGAAGATTGTAGAGAGTGCTAAAAAGCACGCGCAACAACAATTCCATGATGTGCTCTTGGTAGATACCGCGGGTCGCCTGCATGTTGACGAGCAGATGATGAGCGAGATTCAGGTGTTGCAGCAAAAGGTGAATCCAGTTGAAACGCTATTTGTGGTGGATGCCATGACCGGTCAGGATGCGGCGCATACAGCCAAAGCCTTTGCCGATGCATTGCCACTAACCGGTGTGATTCTCACTAAGACCGATGGTGATGCCCGAGGTGGTGCAGCACTCTCAGTTAGACACATCACCGGCAAGCCGATTAAGTTCTTGGGTGTGGGTGAAAAGGTTGAGGCGCTAGAACCATTCCACCCAGATCGTATTGTCTCTCGCCTACTGGGCATGGGTGACATGCTGTCTCTGATTGAAGAGATCGAGCAAAAGGTTGATAAGAAAAAGGCCGAAAAGTCGGTTAAAAAAATGGCCAAAGGCCAGTTCGACCTGGAAGACATGCGCGACCAGTTGCTGCAGATGGAGCAGATGGGCGGTATTGAAGCACTGATGGACAAGATGCCAGGCATGGGTCAGATTCCGGACAGCGTTAAAAACCAAGTGATGGGCAGTGTTGAAACCAAGAAGTTGGTGGCCATTATTAATTCCATGACCCCGAAAGAACGCTCACATGTGAAGCTGATCAAAGGTTCGCGTAAAAATCGTATCGCCCGTGGTTCGGGTACGTCACCGCAGGATGTGAATAAACTGCTCAAACAATTCGAGAAGATGCAAAAGCAGATGAAGAAAATGGGCGGCGGCAAGATGCAGAAGATGATGAGTAAGATGCAGCAGATGCAAGACTCAGGTCAAGCCCCTAGCGGCATGCCAGATCTGTCAAAAATGAAACTACCAGGTTTTGGCGGCGGCAAAAAATTTCCGTTCTAAAATGTTAACTGCCTAGGCAAAAAGCTGGCCGCAATGAGAATACTCAGTGAGGTAGCGGCTAGTAGCCAGAACAAGGTATCAAATCCCCAGGCTTGGTAAATCCAGGCGACCAGTGGCAGGGTGAGTGCATGACCACTAAAACTGACCACGTAGCGAGCCCCATAGACACGAGCGCGATAAGGTCCTTGAGCGATTTGCGATACCACAAAGTCGTTAATTGGGATTTCACCAAAAGTACCGAGCATAAAACCAAAGGCAACCAATAGGGCGGCCAAATCCGTCAAGCCCGGCATCAGTGCAAAGAATAGCAATTGGGTGGTGCT
>CAZMJI010000025.1:0-15417 GCA_964566765.1 uncultured Piscirickettsiaceae bacterium | reverse complement strand
CCAATGGCCTGTTGGGCATCTTTTTCAACCCCTTCGCCTGTCAGCAGGGCCAAGGCCTGATGATACTGTGCGTCAGCATTACCCTTGTTGGCCGATTGCAAGAAATATTGATAAGCCTTGGTTAAATCTTTGGCGACCCCGCGACCCAGTTGATAATTTTGTGCCAACAATAGAAGATGCTGATCACTCGGTTCAAGGTCTGCTGGTTCATCAAGCGCCAAGTATTGTTGTGCCAAGTCAAAGTCTTGCCTCTCCAGATATAGGCGCGCTAATTGATATCTGGCCTCCAGGATTTGATTGTCTGCCGCTTGTTTTAATAGCGTAAAGGCCAAGTCCTGCTCGTCATCCAAACTATTGTCATTCAAATAGAGTTGCGCCAGCTGATACTGGGCCTGGCCATGACCCTGATTTGCCGCTTGGGTGTACCAATAAATGGTCTGATCTAAATCTTGGTGCACTTTGGAATGCTGGTACAACTGAGCCAATAAAAACTGTGATTTGGCCTGACCTTGTTCAGCAGCTGCACCTGCCCACTGTATGGCTTTAACTTCATCTTTTTCCAGCAAATAGCCTTGCTGATACAAGCTGGCCAAGCGATGCTGGGCATCTGCCAAGCCTTGCTCAGCCGCCTGCTGATAGAGTGCCACTGACTGACGTGAGTCAAAAAATCGCTCATAAAAGTCTGCCAAATAAAACTGCGCTTGCGCATTATCCTGCTTGGCTGCTGCTTCATAGTAGGTTTGAGCAGCAATCAAATCAACCTCGGTGCCCACGCCCACTTCATACAGCTTGGCCAGGTTCAGTTGCGCACCCCAATGACCCGCATCAGCTGCCCGTTTATACCAAGTGATTGCCTGATCATCATCAGCCTCTAGTCCTTCGCCACGACGATACATCACCGCCAAATTGTATTGCGCCTCGGCCAGATCTTGTTCAGCGGCCAACTCAAACCACTTGGCCGCCTCGCTCAAGTCCTTGTTGGTGCCCACACCATGATAATAGCCATTTCCCAGGGCAAACTGGGCTGAGGCATAACCTTGCTCGGCTACCTGGGTGTACCAATAAAAGGCCAGTTTTTGATCTTGCTTAACATTGATGCCGTGGTAGTACATATTGGCCAGCGAGAATTGCGCCCTAGCATCGCCACTCTTGGCCAATTTTTTCAGCTGTACCAGTACTTGCTTTGGTGTGAGTTCCACCTCGCTTTGCGCCTGATGTTGTTGTTTAACCACTTGTTGGCTGCCTGTTGGCTGCAAGATCTGCAGCGCTTGCGCGGGCATTGTTAGAACCAATAGAGTTAAAAATAATCTCACCATGGTCTTATTTTAAATAGGTTGATGGGGTTTTGGTAAGAAGACGATCCAGTCCAATGGCCACACCAGCGCATGGTGGTAGTGGTTTCTCAAGCTGCGCCATAAAGCTCAAATCTGGCTCAAAGATCGGCTTGCCTAAATGCGCTCGCTTATCCAGCTCCGCTTGAAAGCGCGCCTGGTAATCCTGGGCACTTTGCAACTCATCATAGCCATTGGCAATTTCCAGGCCATCAATATACAGCTCAAAGCGCTTAGCAATCAGACCTTCAACCTTGGCCAGTGCCGCTTGTTGATGTGGGTAATCATAGATAAAGCATGCGCCAAGCTCGGCCAATTTAGGCTCAATCAGGTGTACAAACAGTAGGATTTGCAGGTCTTCAATCCAGTCAAAATCGGTACTTAGGCCATGCGATTTGGCAAGAGTTTTTAGCTCATTAAATGAGGTGTTGAGAATATCAATATCCGCAAACTCGCTAAAGACTTGTGCATAAGAGCGTCTCTGCACCTCAGACTCAACACCTAAGTGTTTGAGCAGTTGGGTGATGTCATCCATCAGCTGATCACTGTCAAAGCCCACACGATAGTATTCCAGCATGGTGAACTCATTATGGTTGTTCTTACCCTGTTCATTGTCTCGAAATACCGAGCAAATTTGATAGATGTCACCACTGCCCTGACTCAGTAGTTTTTTCATCTCTAACTCAGGCGAAGTGTGCAGATAATAGGTTTTGGGCAGACCCAAAGCTTGGTTAGCCTTGAGTGAGAGTGAATCGATATACAGATCGGTGGTTGGCGCGCTCAGCAGCGCCGGTGTTTGCACCTCAAGCACACTCAATTGAGCAAAGAATGCTCGAATATCTTGAATAAACTGGGCTCGATGAGCCAGGCTCGATTGCAGCGGATTCATCACGCCAAGTGCAATCGTTAAGAGGGATTAAGCGCGGCCCACGTACTCATTGGTACGAGTGTCGATCTTCAGCTTCTCACCAATGCTAACAAACAGGGGCACTTGCACCACCACGCCGGTGTTCATGGTAGCTGGCTTACCACCAGTACCCGCGGTATCGCCCTTAAGACCTGGATCGGTGTCCACCACTTCTAGTACCACGTGATTCGGTGGCGTGACTGAGATGGGGTTGTCGTTCCACAGCGTCACCAAACACGTGTCTTGCTCAACCAAATAGCCTTTGGCATCGCCCACAGAAGATTCACCAACCGTGTACTGATCAAAGCTCTCTGGATCCATAAAGTGCCAGTTCTCGCCATCGTTGTACAGATACTGCATATCCAACTCCATCACATCCGCACCCTCTAGTGATTCACCTGATTTAAAGGTTTTAATCAGGGTTTTACCGGTGATCAGATCTTTAAACTTAACGCGGTTAAACGCCTGGCCTTTGCCGGGCTTCACAATTTCGTTATTAACGATAGAACAAGGGTTGCCATCAAGCATAAGCTTTAGGCCGTTTTTAAACTGATTGGTTGCGTAATTTGCCATTTTGATAGAGCCTCTATGTGTAAAATTTACAAGTTTGTAATTTTACGCATATTTTAGATTACTTTTCATGCACATACACGAATACCAAGCTAAGGAAATTTTTAAGGCATTTCAGATCAAAACCCCTGAGAGTGTTTTGGTTGCTGATCGCGCTCAGGCTCAATCGGCATGCGACACATTAGGCGGCGACTTATGGGTGGTAAAAGCCCAGGTGCATGCCGGTGGTCGCGGTAAAGGCGGCGGTGTGATTCTATGCCGCTCAGTCGAAGAAGTCGAGGCCGCTTGTGATCAATTACTGGGCTCACAACTCATCACCCCACAAACCGATGCCAAAGGCTTGCCCATCAATCAGGTATTGATCGAAGGCGGCCAAGCGATTGAACGCGAGTTGTATTTGGGCTTATTGGTCGATCGTCAAACGCAAAAAATTACCATTCTGGCTTCAACCGAAGGCGGTATGGACATTGAAAAAGTAGCCGCTGAAACCCCAGAGAAAATTGTCAAGTTTGGGGTGGACCCACTGGGCACACTAAGCGAGGCGGATTGCCAGTCAATTGCTGA
This sequence comes from uncultured Piscirickettsiaceae bacterium, assembly GCA_964566765.1. Lineage (GTDB taxonomy): Bacteria > Pseudomonadota > Gammaproteobacteria > PS1 > Pseudothioglobaceae > Thioglobus_B. Next base: position 12,045 of record CAZMJI010000025.1, on the reverse strand, counting down.
GCAATTGGCGCTATCGGGCGAATTAGCCGCACAATTTAACACCACACTACTGGGCTTATACGAGATCTTCACCACTAAGGATGTCAGCCTGATTGAGATTAATCCGCTGATTACCACGCAAACTGGTGAGTTGATTGCGCTTGACGGCAAGATTGATTTTGATGACAACGCCTTGTATCGCCATGAAGACATTGTGGCGCTGCGCGATACCGATCAAGAAGACGAGAAAGAGCGTGTGGCACATGAATACCAACTGAACTACATCTCACTAGATGGCACCATTGGTTGCATGGTTAACGGTGCAGGTCTGGCCATGGCTACCATGGACTTGATTGAGCATCATGGCGGCTCACCGGCCAACTTCCTAGATGTGGGTGGTGGTACCACTGCAGAGCGTGTGGCTAAAGCCTTTGAGCTGATTCAAACGGAAGACAATGTCAAAGGCATTTTGGTTAATATTTTCGGTGGCATTGTACGCTGTGACCTAATTGCCGAAGGCATCTTGCAAGCCATTGAGAAGGTAGGCCTTAACCTGCCAATCGTGGTGCGCCTAGAAGGCACCAATGCGGCAGCTGGCCTAAAGCTACTCGATGAAGCGGACTTTGATATTCATACCGAAGCCGATCTAACCCAGGCAGCGATTAAGATTGTGGAGTTAACATGAGCGTATTAATCAACCAGAACACCAAAGTTATTACCCAGGGTTTTACCGGCAAGCAGGGTACTTTTCACTCAGAGCAATCAATTGCTTACGGCACCCAATTTGTGGGTGGCGTTACACCAGGCAAAGGTGGTCAAGTACACCTGGATCGACCGGTGTTTAATTCGGTGAAAGAAGCCATGGACGAGACTGGTGCTGATGCCACCATGATCTACGTGCCACCACGTTTTGCTTATGCTTCCATCATTGAGGCAATTGAAGCTGACATGCCAGTGATTGCTTGTATTACCGAAGGCATCCCAGTGCAAGACATGCTTAAAGTCAAAGCCATTTTAAAAGACTCGAATTCGGTGCTGATTGGCCCTAACTGCCCAGGTGTGATCACCCCGGATGAGTGCAAGCTGGGCATTATGCCAGGCAACATTCACCAAGCAGGCAGTGTTGGCGTGGTCTCACGCTCCGGCACACTAACCTACGAAGCCGTGCATCAAACCACTCAGGCTGGTCTGGGGCAAAGCACCTGTATTGGTATCGGCGGCGATCCAATCCAGGGCATGAACTTTATTGACTGCTTGGCGCGCTTTGAAGCGGATGAGCAAACCGAGTCCATCATTATGGTGGGCGAGATTGGCGGTAGTGCTGAGGAAGAAGCAGCTGAATATATTGAGTCTAACGTCTCTAAGCCAGTGGTGTCTTATATTGCCGGCCTAACCGCGCCAGCCGGTAAGCGCATGGGTCACGCCGGTGCGGTGATTAGTGGTGGCTCAGGCAAGGCGGAAGATAAGATTAAAGCGCTAGAGACAGCTGGTGTGGCGGTTGCTCCAACCCCAGCCACCATGGGTTCAACCCTATTGGAGATACTCAAATGAACAAGCCCATTGTTGTACTAGGCATTGGTGAGTTGGGCAGCGTGTTTTCACGCGCCTTTTTGCGCAATAACTATCCGGTTTATCCGATTACACGTCAGACCAATGTTGATGAGTTGGTGGAGACCATCGATCCAGAGATGGTACTGGTTTGTACCGCTGAGGCTGACCTACAGAGCGCCTTGGCTTCGATTCCAGCGGCTTGGAAGGATCGTGTGGCAATGATGCAAAATGAATTACTACCACGCGATTGGACGCCACATGGCTTTGCCAATCCAACGGTGATCTCGGTGTGGTTTGAGAAGAAAAAAGGCATGGATTCTAAGGTGCTGATTTCTTCACCAGCCTACGGCCCTAAGGCGCAAATCTTAGCAGATTCTTTGGCACTGATCGACATTCCAGCACATGCGGTAGCTGATGAACAGGCGCTGCTATTTGAGCTGGTACTGAAGAATTTGTATATCCTGACCACCAATATTGCTGGCCTGGCGATTGAGGCGGGCGCCAATGTTGATGATCTGCGTAACAACCACCTAGCACTCATGCGCGAGGTGTCAAGCGATGTCTTGGCACTACAAGCAGCACTGACCGGTCAAAGCTTTAGTGAGTCAGACTTAGAAGCGGGCATGATCAAAGCCTTTGAGGGTGACTTGGAACACGGTTGCATGGGTCGCTCCGCGCCAGCTCGACTCGATAGAGCCTTGGCATTGGCTACAGAGTTGGGTGTTGAGGTGCCAGCGCTTCAGCGCATTAAAGACCTGGGCTAGCCCATCTTGGCATACACGGCGGCAATCGATTGCTCTAGTGCCAGCAGCGAGAAGCCGCGCACTTCTTCGATAAACTTCTGACCCATAAAGAAGACTTGCACCACTGGTAGTGAGAACACGCCGTGTTGTGCGCAGATTTCTTGTGACTGTTCGCAGTCAATATAGACCATCTCCAATGTAGGAAATACTGAGGTGAACTTCTCATCAATCTGCGGTTTGATGGTTTGACAAACGCCACAATTGGCGCCACCAAATAATACCAGTACCGCATCTTTTTCTTGCTTTAGTGCCTGCAACTGATCTAGATTATCAATACTGTTCACAATTGTTCTCCTAGGGTTTGAAAAAAACGCTCAACATCAGGCAGATCCAACTTAGCTTCGCGTTGCTTGGTACCCCACATGGGTTCTGGAAAGTAACTATCGGTCTCAAATCTGGCCATCACATGCCAATGAACATGCGGCAACATATTGCCAAATGATGCGATATTAATCTTATCTGCATCGAAATACTCTAACATGGATCTTTCCACCACATCAATGGCACGAAAGATCTCTTGCTTTTCCTTGGTCGAACACTGGCTAAACTCTTTTACCGCTCGCTGGGTAAAAATCTTTACCCAAGGCACTTCGCTGGGCTCAATCTCAACTCGAATTAAGTCATTTTGATAAATCATACACGCTCCAATAACATGGCATCACCATAAGAGAAAAAGCGATACTGCTCGTCAATCGCATGGCGATAAATCTCCATCATGCGCTCACGACCAATAAACGCACTGACCAACATCAGTAGTGATGACTTTGGCAAGTGAAAATTGGTAATCATCATATCCACCACCTGGAACTCGTAACCTGGATAGATAAAAATATCAGTCTCTTCTCGCGCCGCGCTAAGCCGACCACCTCTGGCGGCAGACTCCAGTGAGCGTACCGCTGTGGTGCCCACAGCAATCACACGCCCACCGTTGGCCTTAGTCGCCAACACTTGGTCTACGGTGGCCTGATCAAGTTCAAAATACTCGCTGTGCATTTGGTGCTCGGTAATATCATCCGTCTTCACCGGCTGAAACGTACCTGCGCCCACATGCAAGGTCACAAAGGCCAGGCCCACGCCTTGCATCTGCAGACTGTCTAACAGCGTTTGGTCAAAATGCAAGCCGGCAGTAGGTGCGGCCACCGCACCTTCATGCTTGGCATACACAGTTTGATAACGATCCAAATCCTCCTTGTCATCAGCGCGCTCAATATAAGGTGGCAAGGGGATATGACCCACTTCTTCTAGCAGGTCAATCAGTGAATCGGTGACAAATGATAAGGTGTAAAACCTGCCCTCTTTGCTCAGTACTGTAGCGCGCTCACCATTGTCCAAGATTAATTCACTACCCACCTTGGGTGCTCTGGAGGCGCGAATCATCGCCAACACCTGGGTGTCGCTTAGCAGGCGCTCAATCATAATCTCAATCTTGCCGCCCGAAGCCTTATGGCCAAATAGGCGCGCTGGAATCACCTTGGTGTTGTTCATCACCAACAAGTCTCCTGGTCGAACAAATTCGGCGATATTGGAAAACTTGGTATCGATTATGTGGTCATTTGCAATTAAAAGACGAGAATCTGTTCTGTTTTCAGGTGGATTTTGCGCAATCAACGACTTCGGCAAATCAAAATCAAAATCACTTAATTGCATGACTCTTAAAATAACTCAGTAATTGATAAGCAGCAGTCACAATCGCTCTTGGGGTGATGGTGGCACCAGTGAGTTGATCAAACGCGCCGCCATCACGCTTGACCTTCCATTGCGTTTCTGGCGGATTGCTTAGCGACAGTCCTTTAAACTGCAAAATCCAATCCGATTTTTTGGTCTCGATTTTATCGCCCAAACCCGGGGTTTCTTTATGCGCAATCACACGCACGCCCAATAGGGTGAATTCGGTATCAAAGCCGCTGAGTAGGCGAATATTGCCACTATAGCCATTCGGATACGTATGCTCTACCAAGTGCGCAAACACTTGGCCATCGCGCTTAGCTGGATAGATGACCACCGTTTGCTCAATACCATGCAACTGAATACGCCTTTCATAACGATCAGCCACAATCTCATTGTCATAACCACTCACCAACTCTCCCAAGCGCTCAATCAGCAGTTGTTTTTGATTGTGTGCAATCAACGGCTGAGTTTCTTCTTTGGTGCTAACAACAAAGAAAATACTCACCAGAGTAAAGACAAACAGCAGCAGGCTGGCAGCCAGCATAGAGCGCATCATCTTCATTGACCAAAGGCGCGAGGGCGCGTGTAGTAATCAATCAGTGGCACGGTGATGTTCATGAGTAGTATGGAGAAGGCAATCGCATCTGGATAGGCGCCAAAGCTGCGAATAAGCACAATCAACACACCGATTAAAAAGCCATAAATCAAACGACCTAAGTGCGTGGTGGAGGCAGTCACCGGATCGGTGGCAATAAAGAAAGCACCGAGCATGGTGCCGCCTAGCAATAAGTGTGAACTTGGCGCTAGGTACTGTGTCTGATCGGTTAAAAATAGCAGGCCCGACGTCAGTGCAACACCCAAAATGACCGCACTTGGAATCTGCCAAAAGATAATTTTTCTGCCCAATAAATACAAACCGCCCAATAAAAAGCCGATGTTGCTCCAAAAGGCCGCTTGGGAATCGACCTGCGCCTGTTCAAAGCTCTGACCCATCGACAACGCAGTCTTGAATGCATCCAGCTGGGTGGCGCCGGTATAGGCATCAACCGATACATTGCCAAAGATGAGCGACACCGCACTAGAGAGGTCGATAAACATACCTGGCCAAGCGCTCATCTGCATGGGGTAAGAAATCAACAAGAAGGCATAAGCCAACATGGCCGGATTAAAAGGGTTATGACCCAGGCCGCCATACAGCTGCTTGCCAAAAACAATGGCAAATGTCACACCCAAAACCACAATCCACCAAGGTGCAATGGCTGGAATCGAGATGGCCAATAGCGCCGCAGTTAATGCTGCCGAGCCATCACTCAGTGCGCTTTTAATAGGCAGCTTGCGCAGACGCAACATCAGCGCCTCAGCAGCCAGCGCACTGACCAAGGCTAAGGCCAGTTGCACCAAAACACCAAAGCCTTGAATATAAACCAGCGCCAGTATGCCCAATGCCAAGGCGTAAATCACCTGGCGCATAATCTGCGCGGTGCTTAATCCGTCACGATGCATCTGCATTGTCTTGATCCTTTTTGGCCTGGTTAACGCGTTTCATAGCAGCCTCAATTTTAGCCTTTTGCGACTGTTCTTTTGCCATCTTTTCCTTCAGCGCTTTTTTCTTCGCTTCCATCATTTCAGCACGTTCTCGCTTATTGCGTTCTAGGCGATATTCTTTAAACTCAAAACGCGCCCTGGCCGTATCCGCACCCTTGGCTTCACGCTCAAGTTTTCGATTCAGTGCCTTGGCAAAAATAAAGTACTCAGTCAGTGGAATGTTGCTTGGGCACACATAGGCACAACAACCGCACTCAATACAGGCATTCAAATTGTAGTCCAGGGCTTTCTCGATGTTTTCGCTTTTGGCATACCAGTACAATTGTTGCGGCAGCAGATCCATTGGACAAACCTCAGTACAAGCCGAGCAACGAATACACGATTTCACCTCAGGTTTGGACACCGGGTCATTGACAAAAATACAATTGGTAATCTTGCAGATGGAATACTGCGCATTGGGCACATCCACCCCCATCATCATCCCACCCATGCGAATGTCATAAGTTTTGCCATTAGGCTTGGATTGTGCCACCACCTCGGCAAACGAAGTGCCCAGGCGCGCCTCGTAGTTACGCGGTTCAGCCACGGCTGAGCCTGTCACTGTAACCACTCTAGAAATCAAAGGTTTGTTGTCAATCACGGCATCATAGATGGCCTTCACAGTACCCACATTCTGACACAACACGCCGTGTGCTGCTGCGTAGTCGCCTGATGGCACTTCAATGCCCAACAACGACTTAATCAGTAATTTTTCCGCACCCGAAGTGTACTTGGTTGGAATTTGCTCAATGCGAATGCGATCATTGTTGTTATACATAAGCAGCGATTTGTAAGCCTCTGGCTTATCATCTTCAATCGCCACAATCGCCTCACTGGCGCCACAAGCGTACATCAACACTTCAATGCCGCGAATCACCTCACGCGGATAGGCTTGCATCAAGGAATCATCACACATAATGCCGGGCTCACACTCGGTGGCATTGACAATCAGTGTGTGCACACCTTGGGCATTGTCAATTTTGGCATGGGTTGGAAAGCCGGCACCACCCATACCCACAATACCAGCCTCACGAATCAGTCTAATGACTTTGTTAGGCGAGCAGCTGAGGAAATCCTCGCCACATTTTTCCATCTCGATCCATTCATCCTTGCCATCCGAGTCAATCACCATGCACATGGCGTCAATCCCCGAAGGGTGTGGCACTGGACGTTTTTCAATGGCCGAGACCACGCCTGAGATTGAGGCATGTACCTGGGTTGGGTACTTACTGGTGGTTCTGGCAATTACCTGACCCGTGAGCACACGATCACCCACCTTGACACAAGGCTTGGCTTCACCGCCCACGCGTTGTTGCAAGAGGATGACTGCTTGTTCAGGTGGTGGCACTTGGCGAATCTCAGGCTTTTCAACCGGATACGGGTTGGGGATATGTACGCCGCCTTTAAAACCAAAACTAGCCATGCGCAATCTCCTTTAGATCTGGTACATAGGTACCCAGGGTTGGCTTAATTTCTCGAATGTGGATACAATCTACTGGACACACTGGCAGACATAGATCACAACCAGTACACTCTCTGGCAATTACTTGGGTCATGACTTTAGAAGAGCCGACAAACGCATCCACTGGACAGGCTTGAATACAAAGTGTACAACCAATACAGGTCTGCTCATCCACGTAAACCACGTGTGCTGGTTTGGTTTCACCATGCTCCGCATTCAGCGGCAAAGACTCGACACCCAGTAACTCAGCCAAGGCATCAGCACCCTCTTGTCCGCCCGGCGGACATTGGTTGATTTGCGCTTCGCCACTGGCAATGGCCTCAGCATAAGGCTTACAACCCGGATAATTACACTGGCCGCACTGGGTCTGCGGCAAAATAGCATCAATTTGTGCCACCAATGGATTGCCTTCGGTTTTAAAACGAATGGCGCCATAGCCCAAAACCAAGCCCAGGCCCAATGCTAAGAGTGAAAAAATTAAAACCTGTTCTAGCACTAAGCCAATCCTGCAAATCCCATAAAGGCCATTGACATCAATCCCGCGGTAATCAAGGCAATTGGCACCCCTTTAAATGGTGCTGGCACGTCTGCACCATCGATACGCTCACGAATGGTAGAAAACAACACCAATACAAACGAAAAACCAATCGCCGCACCGAAGCCATACACCACTGACGCCAAAAATCCATTGTTCTCACTGACGTTTAGTAGCGCCACACCAAGTACCGCACAATTGGTGGTGATCAGCGGCAGGAACACGCCTAATGACTGTTTCAGCACTGGCGAGGTCTTGTTCACCAACAGCTCGGTAAAACCCACCACACCGGCAATGGTAACAATAAAGGCGATGGTGCGCAGATACTCCATCTCAAATGGCACCAGGATGTAGGTGTTAATCAGATAACTGGAGATACTGGCCAAGGTGAGCACAAAGGTGGTGGCAAAACCCATACCAATGGCAGTTTCTACTTTTTTAGAGACGCCCATAAATGGGCATAAGCCCAAAAATTTCACCAACACGAAGTTGTTAACCAAGATGGTGCTGACCAAAATTAGGACGTACTCATTCATGCGCTAATTTTAACTTAAAAACAACTTCAAGAGTCCAAACGAGCAAATCACTAACAGCGCCGAACCAATCCATTTTTTAAACAATTGATCGTTGGCAATGATTCGGTCATGAAACCGCAGTCCAATCACATGACCAATGGCGGCAATCGGAATCAGCATCAGTGAAAACTGCCAATCAATCTCAACCCCCAGGGCCACAAAGGTTGCCATCTTGATGCTAACCAAAATAAACCACAGAACAAACAAAGTGTTGCGCAGATATTGCTTGGCCACATGGCGCATATAAACTGCCACAATCAGTGGCGCACCAGTGAGTGACGTACCGGCCACATAACCGCCTATGATCAATAATAATTTGTCGGCCCAGGCCTTGTGTGAGGTGATTTTTTGATCAAACACCCAAGTCAGTGAGTAGAAGATGGTAATCGAGTAGATAAACACCACCACCACGGTATCTGGCAAACTAATCAAACCCGCCACCCCTAGCAAAGTCGGTGGAATAATCCATTTTAGTGAGTCTTTTAAATAGGCCCAATCCACCTTGGCAATCGACTTAGACAGCGTTAGCGAGGAAAAAAACAGCAGATGAATGCCAATCATTGGCAGCCAATACAGCGGTGAGCCACCCAATAACAACATCAGTGGCAGACCCATGGCAGCGCCACCAAAACCCAGGCCAGTGCGCACAAAACCCGCCCACAAAAAGATCAGCGCAGTCAGAATCAGACCCGTGGTATCAAAGGTCATTAGCGCAAGGTGTCAGCTATTTTTTCAGCGCCTTGCTGCGCCATGACTGCGTCTTTAGCCTCAACCATGACTCGAATCAGCGGTTCTGTGCCGGAGGCACGGATCAAGATTCGGCCTTGCGAGCCCAATGTGTCAGCCACTTCTTTTTCAGCGTTTTGTAGTGCAGTGTGGGCTGACAGATCAATCTTACCAGCGGTCTTTACGTTGATCAGCACCTGAGGATACTTGTCCATCTCAGACTTAAGTGCATGTAGGGATTGTTTCGATGCTGTCATCACTTCCAGCACTTGCAGCGCGGCAATCATGCCATCACCCGAGGTGGTTTTGTCCAAACAGATTAAATGGCCTGAGCCTTCACCACCCAACATAGCCCCATAAGCCTTCATGGCTTCCATCACAAAACGGTCACCCACATCCGCTTCAATAAACTCAATGCCTAATTCAGATAGAGCATGGCGTGCGCCGAGGTTGGTCATCTTCGTACCCACCACAATTTGATTGGCCAGACGATTCTGCGTCTGCCATGCCTTGGCAATGATAAACAGCAACTCATCACCATCAACCAACTCACCAGTATGATCCACCATCATCACCCGATCGCCATCACCATCAAAGGCAATACCCAGATCTGCACCCGCCTCTAGCACCGCTTCCTGTAGTGCACGCGTATCGGTGGCGCCACAATTTAAGTTAATATTAAACCCGTCTGGCGTGTTGTTAATAATGTTCACCTCTGCACCCAGCTCAGCAAACACACTCTCAGCCAAATGATAAGTGGCGCCGTTGGCGCAATCGATCACCATCTTCAGCCCGTCCAGCTTCACCCCTTCGCTCAGAGAATTCTTGCAAAACTCAATATAACGACCCAGTGGTTGTTCGTGACGTCGGGCTTTACCCAGGTTGCTGGAATCCACGCTTTGCATGGGTTCGTCCAGTTTTTGTTCAATGGCCTTTTGATCAGCATCGCTCAGCTTAAAACCTGCCTCGGAGAAAAATTTCACCCCGTTGTCATAAAATGGATTGTGCGAGGCACTGATGACCACGCCGGCGTTGGCATTATAGGCTTTGGTGAGGTAGGCAATGGCAGGTGTTGGCATCGGACCCAATAGACCCACATCCACACCAGCTGATAGAAAACCCGCCTCTAAGGCAGACTCAAAAATATAGCCTGAGACTCGAGTGTCTTTACCAATCACCACACTGGCCTTGCCTTTTTGCGCCAGCACCGAGCCCACTGCCCAGCCTAATTTTAGGAAAAAGTCAGCAGTAATGGGGGTTTCACCCACTTTGCCACGGATGCCGTCGGTACCGAAAAATTTAGCCATTGATTCGTTGCCAGATCTCTATTGCGTCTTTGGTTTCTAAGACATCGTGCACACGCACAATATCCGCCCCATTGTTAATTGCTATTATAGCGCCAATCACACTACCCACCATTCTTTCCTCAATCGGCCGATCACCCAGCATCGCGCCAATCATCGACTTGCGAGACAGACCAGCCAGTAGTGGTAGGCCAAAGGTTTTGAACTCGCTAAAGCGTTTGAGAATCTCGATATTGTGATCCAAGGTTTTGCCAAAACCAAAGCCAGGATCCAACACCAGGCGACTGCTATCAATACCAGCTTGCAGACAAGTCTCAATACGGCCGTCAAAAAAGTGTTTGATGTCGTCCACCACATCGCCATAACTGGGGTTGTCTTGCATGGTGCGTGGCGAGCCTTGCATATGCATTAGACAGATTGGCACAGGACTGTCGGCTACGGCCTCCAGTGCGCCCTGGTTTTGCAGTGCACAGACATCGTTGATCATGTCCACACCCGCTGCAATCGCTGCGCGCATCACCGCGGCTTTCGACGTGTCGACAGAGACCTTAACGTTCAGCTCACCTTTAAGCGCCTTTAAGATAGGAATAACGCGTGATAATTCTTCAGCTTCATCCACGGCAGCAGCGCCTGGACGGGTCGATTCACCGCCAATGTCAATCCAATCGGCGCCTTCGGCGTGCATTTGCTTGGCTTTAGAGATTGCCTGGTCGAAATAAAGATATTGCCCACCATCCGAAAAGGAGTCGGGCGTTATATTTAAAACGCCCATAATGGCTGGCGACTGAGACATGGCGTTAAGCGATCTGTTCAGTCGGACCGCCTCCCAGCGGCTTTTCATCAGAATCGTTAGAAGAGTCTTGCGTTGACGCGCCACGACCCAACTCATCAGAGACCACGTCAGAATCCACAATCACCGCTGCATCACGCATTGGCTTGCGATCCATCAGGTCGTCAATCTGACCTTTATCAATGGTTTCATGCTCAACCAAAGCTTTGGCCATGGCATGCAGAATGTCTTTGTTTTCTTCCAAAATCTTGCTGGCGCGATCGTAGTTACCGTCGATAATCTTGCGAATTTCAGTATCGACCAACTTAAAGGTCTCTTCTGAGATGTGTTTGTGCTTGGTTACTTGGCGACCCAAGAATACTTCGCCTTCATCTTCGCCATAGGCCATTGGGCCCATCACATCTGACATACCCCAAAGTTTCACCATCTTATGCGCAATCTCAGTGGCACGCTCAATGTCATTGCTGGCACCGGTGGTGACTGAATCCGCGCCATAGATAATCTCTTCGGCAATGCGTCCGCCAAATAGCGAGGCAATTTGTGAATTCAGCTTGCGTCTGGACATGCTATATGAATCTTTCTCTGGCAAGAACATGGTCACACCCAGAGCTCGACCTCTTGGAATAATACTGACCTTGTACACCGGATCATGCTCTGGCATCAAGCGGCCAACAATCGCATGGCCTGCTTCGTGATAAGCGGTCATTTCTTTTTCCGCCTCATCCATCACCATGGTTTTACGCTCAGAGCCCATCATAATCTTGTCTTTGGCCTTTTCAAACTCTTGCATGCCCACCAGCTTTTTATCCTTGCCCGCTGCAATCAATGCTGCCTCATTACAAAGATTAGCCAGATCCGCACCCGAGAAGCCTGGCGTGCCCTTGGCAATGTTAATGGACTGCACGTTTTTAGCAATTGGCAGTTTGCGCATATGTACTTTTAGAATCGCATCACGGCCATTAATATCCGGCAGACCTACCATCACTTGACGGTCAAAACGTCCTGGACGCAAAAGCGCTGGATCCAATACATCTGGTCGGTTGGTAGCGGCAATCACAATAATACCTT
>CAZMJI010000024.1:2578-16100 GCA_964566765.1 uncultured Piscirickettsiaceae bacterium | reverse complement strand
GTATAGGTTTTATCACCTATCGAGGGTTCGAATCCCTCACTCTCCGCCATTATTACCGACAGGCAACCTATGCATCACGACACACCGCTGACTATTGCCGGCAAAACCTACAACTCTCGCCTATTGGTGGGTTCAGGCAAATACAAAGATTTAGAAGAAACACGTTTGGCCACCGAAGCCGCAGAGGCTGAGATTATTACCGTGGCCATTCGTCGTACCAATATTGGTCAAGACGCTAACGAGCCCAATCTATTGGATGCGGTGCCGCCAGAAAAATACACCATCTTGCCTAACACGGCCGGTTGCTACAACGCCAAAGATGCGGTGCGCACCTGTCAATTGGCACGCGAACTCTTGGATGGTCACAACCTGGTTAAACTGGAAGTATTGGGCGACGAGAAAACCCTTTACCCAAATATTGTTGAGACCCTAGAGGCGGCTAAGATTTTGGTGGCCGATGATTTTGACGTCATGGTTTACACCAGTGACGATCCTATTGTGGCCAAAGAGCTAGAAGAGATCGGCTGTGCTGCAGTAATGCCGCTAGCCTCACTGATTGGTTCAGGCCAGGGCATTGCCAACCCAGCCAACATCAAACTGATTAAAGAGCAGGCCAATGTGCCGGTCTTGGTTGATGCGGGTATTGGCTGTGCCACCGATGCGGCTCGCGCCATGGAATTGGGCTGTGATGGTGTGTTGATGAATTCTGCCATTGCCCATGCACAAGACCCTATTCTGATGGCCAGCGCCATGAAGCATGCGGTGATTGCCGGACGTGAATCGTTCTTAGCAGGCCGAATGATGAAAAAGGCTTATGCCAGTGCCTCTTCACCGATGGAAAACCTAATCTAGCGTTACCAACGCGCTGGTGTCCTTGACAAAAATCAGCGCATCATAGCGCCACGGCAGGGCCGTTGGCAGGTAATTGTCCGTCTCGTCCGCTGGATCATAAACCACACCGACCGCTCGGTGCACGCCAGAGCGATTAAACACAGGATGTTGTCGATCGTCCTGAGTAAAAATCCAATAGAACTGCGGCATATCCAGCTGACTTAATAAGTGCTCATAACTGCCAGATTTGGCTTTGGGTAATGTCATTATCGCCTGCTCAGCGCCCCAGGCATCACCTGCCAACACCTGACCCTGATAGGTGGCAAAACCCACACTAAAAACTGGCAGACTAGACTGGTGCTGTTTGGCCAGATAACCCAAGGTGATTGAACCTGGCGCATAAGATGGTGGCGAGGCGCTACTGTCGGCAATATGGGTGTTATGTGCCCAAACCAAGGCTTTAGCGCCACCCTGCCAATCCATCAATCTTAACAGCGTTTGCCACAGATGCCAGCTGCGTACATTCCAAGATCGGGTTTGACTGCTGCGGTTAAAGCGATAAAACAGCTCAGCATGGTAAATCACCTGGGCATGCTGTTGGGCGCTCAGATAATCGAATCGCTGCGGACCCAAGGTGTGGCGCATCTGTGACAGCACTTGTCGCACCTGATCCAGTTGCTGATGGCAGGAAAAATCACCGCGATCTGCAGCCGCTTGCCACTGCGTCTCTTGCGCGGATGTAAAACAGGCTAATCGGTTCTGAACCCAAGGATAAAGCTGTGGTGCATGTTGTTTAATCAAGTCCAATAGTTGCATGATCGAGCTGTCTGCTTCATATAAATCCAAGCCCAAAAATGCCACCTGTTCTGTCTTAGGTAGGGTTTGATTATGGCGTCTTAACCACTCAATAAAATCGGCCGTGACTTGGTTGTTAAGCATCCACTCGGGCCAATTGCCAAAGCTGCTTAACAGGGTTTTGGCTGACGCATATTGCTTTGAGGTCCCCTGAATATAGGCATTAATCTTCAGCACAAAGCTCCACGGCGCCTCAATCGCCAGCAATCGGTAGCGATGTTGTTCAATCAGTGTCTTACTAAGTTGCGCACGCAGGTCATAGAACTCCTGTGTACCATGAGTTGACTCGCCCAATAATACCAAAGGGTATTGACTGGCCAAGGCGCTCAGCGGCGTTAAGTCATCCGCGCTATGGATCTGAGCAATACGCTGCTCAACCTGCGACAGCAAAGGTGAGGCAACAACACTGCTCACCATGAACAGCAGCGTTACCACAAGCAATAAAGCACGGCGGTATATCATTCGGATCATTAGCAGGCAATATACCACGCCAATGCCCGAATAATCAACTCTGCCGGCTAAGCGCGAAGACGTCGGTAGTTATCACGAATGCAAACCGCCTCCTCAACCCAATGGCTTAGGTGTTGCGCAATATACTCCAATACCTCCTGACTTTCAGTAAAAGGCGGATCATAGGTTTTAACCACATCACTTAGGCGTCGCCCATCTTGACGAATGGTAAACGCACCAAATGGATTCTGGCCTTTAAAACTGGGCACGTCATATTCATCATTCAGATGATGGATGTAAATGCCCAACAACCCCTTACCGCAATCCCAAGAGTGCTGAATCTCATGCTTGATCCATTTGCGATGCGCGGTTTCGTTGCCAATTAACACCACCGTGCACGACTTATGTTGCAGTTGTCGATCAAACCAATCTTCAATGGCCGATGGACCCTCATCAACAATACTCTGCCAATCGCGCGCCGACTCTCTATGATTGCTATCAACCACCGGCAATTGCTGCACCCTTAAGGCCCGTCCTGCATCAACCCGATGGTGAAAACTATAAAACACTTTTCGCTTCATTCTAACCTCCGTGAACCACACCTGGATTGCTATTGTATCAAAGTTTTAGGTCAAAATGAACCTTAATTAAAAAACCATTGCTGGGGCCGTCAATTGGCAAAAAACAGGCATAATAATGGCAGCAACCTAAACACAGCCATGATTAACTTTAAACAACAACTCGAGCAGATTCGAGCCCAGCATCTATACCGTCAGCGCAAAGTCGTAGCCGGTGCTCAGGCTACTTGTATTGAAGTTGATGGCAAAACTGTGGTCAACTTTTGCGCAAACGACTATTTATCACTGGCCAACCACCCGCAGGTGAAAGCGGCGCTGAAACAAGGGGTAGATCAATATGGCGTGGGTTCTGGCGCATCGCATCTGGTTAGTGGCCACTCGAGGGCACACCACCAGCTGGAAGAGGCGCTGGCCGAGTACACCAATCAACAACGTGCTTTGTTATTCTCAACCGGTTATAGTGCCAATCTAGGCGTCTTTTCCGCGCTTAGAGACGAACTGGATTGGGTCCTGCAAGACAAGCTCAATCATGCTTCACTGATTGACGCCAACCAACTAACAGGTTTGCCACTCAAGCGCTATCGACACAATGATGTATCAGCACTTGAACAAAAATTGCAAAAACAATCGGGATCAGGCTTGGTGGTCACCGACCATGTGTTTAGCATGGATGGCGACCGCGCTGATATCACAGCCATTAGTCAGCTCACTCAGACCTCAGAGGCACTACTGATGCAAGACGATGCCCATGGATTTGGCGTCTTTAACCCTAACATTCCCCAGGGTTCAATCTACATGGCTACCCTGGGCAAGGCCGCCGGCGTATCTGGCGCCTTTGTGGCTGGCGATGAAGATCTGATTGAATTTCTGATTCAAAAGTCTCGCCCTTATGTCTACACAACCGCCGCTTCACCGGCACTATGTGTGGCCACCTTGAAAAGTTTGGAATTAATCCAACAAGGCGAGCAGCGAGAGCAGCTGATGGCCAATATTGCTCTGTTCAAACAATACTCAAAGGACTTGTCTTTACCAATTGAGGCCTCAGACAGCGCCATTCAACCGCTAATTGTTGGCGACAGTTACAGAGCACTGAGTTTGTCGCAACAATTATTCGAGCAAGGATTCTATGTCAGTGCCATTCGCCCACCAACCGTACCACCGAAAACAGCGCGCCTAAGAATCACCCTAAGTGCAGCACATACCCAGGCTCAAATTGAGCAACTGCTAGAGAGAATTAGCCATGCTCTATAGTCAATCATACGGCCAGGGACCAGACTTGGTGCTCTTACACGGCTGGGGCTTTAATGGCGATATTTTCCAGGGCTTGGTTGAGCAATACCAAGATCAATACCGGGTCACGGTGATTGACCTACCAGGACATGGCAGAAGCGCACCTGTGGCAGGTGGACTGCCAGAATGGTCCGATGCGGTGATGGCGGTTCTGCCCAGCAACCCCATCTTACTAGGCTGGTCTTTGGGCGGCCTATTGGCAATCCACATTGCTAGTCAGATGGCGATTAACAAGTTGGTACTGGTGGCTTCAACCCCTAAGTTTGTGCAAGACCCGCACTGGCCTTATGGTATCGATAGCAACAACTTCAAGCAATTTGCCGATGAATTAAACCAAAACCCAGTCAAAGGTATTAAACGTTTTATGGGTCTACAAACCCGAGACAGGGCACAGCTTAAAGCCCTCAACCAAGCCATTGACCGACACCCTATTGATCTGCAGACACTTAACCAAGGCTTGGGGATCTTACTAGAGACCGACTTGACGCAAGCCTTTCAGGCGCTTAAGATAGACCGACAAATTATTCTGGGAGATAAAGACACCTTGGTGCCGGATGCGATTCACCATTGGTATCAGCAACAGGGTGTGCAAAGCTCTGTACTCAATAGTGGCCATATGCCATTTTTGCAGGCAGATTTTAAGCTATGACACAACACAAATCTCACGCCCCCGCCTTATTTGCTGTCTTTAGTGTCTTTTGGATTCTACTGGCCATCAACCCAAGCTATCGAGACATTTGGCTGGTGGAGAATATTATCCTGATTGTGTGTTTGATCTATCTGCTGGGCAACTATCACAAACACCCATTTAGCAATCGCTCCTATTGGCTCATCTTTGTGTTTTGCATCTTGCAAACCATTGGCGCACATTACACCTATGCCGAAGTGCCCTTGGGTTTTTGGGTGGCTGAATTGTTGGATATCGAGCGCAATCACTACGACCGATTTGTGCATTTTGCCTTCGGTTTCTTGGTGATTTTACCGTTCAAAGAAGTGATGGAACGCAAGGTCAAATTTAACTCTAGAGCGATCGAGTTGTTTACCTTGGTGATGCTGTTTATTGGCATTAGTGGCAGTTATGAAATTGTGGAGTCTTGGTATGCCATGATTTATGAGGCTGAGAAAGCCAGCGATATGTTTTTAGGCTCCCAGGGCGATATCTGGGATGCGGAAAAAGATGTGTTCTTAGCCGGCCTGGGTGCTTGGCTGTACCTGGTGTTATTTACCCGACGCGCGACCCAATACTAAGACTTCACCCTACGCTGGTGCTGCTCTAGATCGCAAACGTAACCTTGCGCATCACCATAATCAATAAACTGCCAATAACGATCGTGTGGCTTGGCCACCTTGCTGGCGTGTTTGATGGGGCACCAGTACTGCTCGGTAATAGCCGCCAACTCACGCACATAGCTTAATACCCCGTTGGCATAACCGCAGTAGATACAATTGAGTTTCTCAAAGACGTTTAAATAAGCCAGCTTGTGGCGATCAACCAACACATAGTCACGTCGACGAATACGCTGGATCTTATACACCGGGAAGCAGATGGCTTGATACAGCCAAGCCAATAAATCGAGTAGCACCAATGGCACAATCATGGCGTAGATCACCGGCGCGGTTAGAATAAACAGAGGGCTGGCCTTGAGAAGATATTGCAGTGAGGTGGTCTTTAGCTTTTTATGCGTATGCTTTAGGGTTTTTTCAAACACCACTTTGCGTCGGTGCATTTGATAGTTGAATTGATCACGCTTTGCTTCAACTTCGTCTTCCAACTTATCTTTGGCGCCTTCTAATTGCTTAAGCAGTTCTTGAATGGATGTATTGGACATGAGGTTGCCACCTTTTTAAGTACTAACCATTTTGATTTTATCTGAATTACAGCATCGGCCAGATAAAAAGCTTAAACTCAGGGATTTGAGTATAATCTGGGTATTTATCACCAACCATAGGATGTACCAATGAGTGCAGTTGTAGGCGTTATTATGGGGTCAAAATCTGATTGGCCCACCATGAAACATGCGTGTGACATGCTAGAACAACTGGGTGTCACTTATGAAACCCAAGTGGTCTCTGCACATCGCACACCAGACTTGATGTTTGACTATGCCGACAGTGCCAAAGCACGCGGCCTACAAGTGATTATTGCTGGCGCTGGTGGTGCCGCACATCTGCCGGGCATGGTGGCTGCCAAAACCTTGGTGCCCGTCTTAGGTGTACCGGTACAATCACGCGCACTCAGTGGTCAAGACTCGTTATTATCGATTGCACAAATGCCAGGCGGTATTCCAGTGGGCACACTGGCGATTGGTGAAGCTGGCGCTAAAAATGCCGGCATTCTCGCCGCACAAATTGTCGCCAATAACGATGAGGCTGTGTTTGACAAACTGCAAGCCTTCCGCCAAGCGCAAACACAAAACGTCCTAGACAATCCCGATCCACGCTCATGAAGGTAGGCGTTCTTGGCGCTGGTCAGCTAGGTAGAATGCTGGCTCTAGCGGGCTACCCACTTAAGCATCAGTTTGGTTTTTCCGGCCAATCTAACGACGAGCCTTCTGCTTTATTGGGACATCTATTTGCCCAAGACGACAATGCAGATCATATCGAATCACTGGCTGCTTTTGCCGATGTCATCACCTATGAAAGTGAGAATACCGATGTCGAAGCAGTACGCGAGATTAACAAGAACGTGCCCGTTTATCCGGGTGAAAAATCTCTCTATACCACGCAACATCGAGGTCGTGAAAAAGCCCTATTTGATCAGCTGGGCATTCCATGCGCGCCCTACCAGGTGGTCAATAGCCTGGAAGCATTAGAGGCAGCAGTGGCCACCATTGGCCTACCAGGCATCTTAAAAACCACCACCGAAGGTTATGATGGCAAGGGTCAATTTGTGATCAAATCTGCGAATCAAGTACTTGAAGCTTGGGAAAGCATGCAGGGCGCGGAAGCCATCCTAGAAGGCTTTGTTAACTTTAAGCGTGAGTTATCACTGATTGCCGTTAGAGGTATTGATAATGACCATCGCTATTATCCTTTGGTTGAAAATACCCACCATGAGGGTATCTTGCGCCTAACCATTGCCCCTGCCCAAGCCATCGATCCTCAAGTTCAACAAACCGCAGAACGCTACATGGAATCGCTACTGGACGAGATGGATCATGTGGGTGCGCTCACCATTGAGCTGTTTGAAACTGACAACGGTCTGGTGGCTAATGAGATGGCACCCCGTGTACATAACTCAGGACATTGGTCGATCGAAGGCGCCAACACCTCTCAGTTTGAAAACCACGTGCGTGCCATCACTGGCATGCCGCTGGGCGATACCACACCTACCCATCCCCATAGTGCCATGATCAACATTATTGGCCAGACTGGACCGGTTGAAAAAGCCTTAGAGATGGCCAACGCACATCTGCACCTCTACGACAAAGCAGAACGCGAAGGTCGAAAACTGGGTCATATTAACCTAACGGCGAACTCAATGGCTGAGCTAGAAGCCAGTATTGACCAGCTAAAAGCGTTCTTACCTTAGAACACCACCGGCACCACTGAAACCACCAGCAATACTGCCATCACTTGGTTAAAGCGCTGAAGACGCTTGGGGTTGTTGACAAATCTCTGCATCTGCATGCCCAGTAGTAGCCACAGGCCGTTACAAGGCACCATTACCAACAAAAAACTCAAGGTCATGGCCAAGGTAGTGGCCACAATTTCGCCACCTTGGGCAAACGAACCAATGCCGCTAAAGATCAACACCCAGGCTTTGGGGTTAACCCATTGAAACAAAGCCGCCTGGAAAAACGTCAGTGGCTTGGACTGATGAGCAACCTTACGCTGTTCAGTGGTGGTAAAGATTCGATAAGCCAAAAACAGCAAATAACTCACACCTAAGACTTGGATGATGCTTTGTAGAACAGGCACGTTGCTAATCAAGGTGTCCAGACCCAGACCTACCGCCAGTAGCATCACTGGAAAGCCTAGGGCAATGCCCAATAGGTGTGGCACGGAAGCGCGCACCCCAAAGTTAAGCCCGGAGCTTAGTATCATGATGTTATTAGGGCCCGGGGTGAGGGTCATCACCACGGTGAACAAAATCACCGGCCAGAGGTTATCCATGCGCTAGTTGTTGATAGTCTTTGGCCAGCTGTGATTCTAGCGCATAAGCCTCATCTTCGCTCACCGGTCTATCTGGATTTAAATATTGCGCCACGTGTACCATTTCATGGCAAAACGCCACAATAAACTGGTCCCGTTCCAGCATTGAATCAATCACCATGTAGAAACAGGTTGGCTTTTCGTGGTCGGTCCAGGCGTGTGCGCCTTGGATATCGCGAATGCTCAGATCAATTTCAATCGATGGGGTAATCTGCAGTGCTTTTAGACAAAACTCATACAGAGAGCGGGACAGGGTTTGTTGTGCTGCTGTACCGCCCTCAATGGTGAGCATTTACTTAGAGAAGCGCTCTTCTAAATAGGCAATGATATCGCCCGACTCAAACAGCCAACGCACCTTGCCATTCTCAGTAATCTTCAAACAAGGCACTTGCACTTTGCCGGCCTCATTCAACATCTCTTGACGATAAGCACTGTCCTGAGGTTGTGCATTACGCGTGGCAATTTTTAGGTTCAGACGTCGGATCGCGCGTCGAGTTTTGATGCAAAACGGGCAAGCAAAGAACTGATAAAGCTCGATATTGGCCGTTTGCTGGTCAACTTTTTGCTGTGCTTGCGCGTCGCGTTTTACTTTGGACACTGGAATCAACCAACTAACAAAGGCAATAATGGCACCCAGGCCGTTACGGAAGGCTTTTAATAATAATTTCATGATCTGTTTTCGTAAGCAGTTAATGTATTTTCTAATAAAGTGGCAATGGTCATTGGGCCCACACCACCAGGCACCGGGGTAATCCAACTGGCTGTTTCTACAGCCGAGTCAAAATCCACATCGCCGGCCAATTTTCCACTATCTAAGCGGTTAATACCCACATCAATAACAATGGCTCCTGGCTTCAGCCAATCGCCTTTAACCATCTGTGGTACACCGACGGCAGCCACCACAATATCAGCCTGTTTGAGCTTGGCGGGTAGGTCTTGAGTTTTACTATGGCAGATGGTCACCGTGGCTCGCGCATTTAACAGCTCCATGGCCATCGGTCTACCAACAATATTAGAAGCGCCAATCACCACCGCGTCTTTGCCCACCAGGTCAATACCGGTGACCTCAAGCATGGTCATCACTCCCTTAGGCGTACAAGGACGCAGATAAGCTTTGTTTTGCATCAATTTGCCGATGTTTTCACTGTGAAAGCCATCCACATCTTTCTCTGGTGAGATGGTTTCAATCACTCGGTTGGCGTCCAGGTGCCCAGGCAATGGTAATTGCACCAAAATTCCATCAATGCGTTCATCTTGATTCAGTCTGTCAATCTCAGACAGTAGCTCCTCTTGGGTAATATCAGCCGATTTGGTGATTTTCTCTGAGTAAAAACCCACTTCCTGACAAGCATTCTCTTTGTTGCGTACATACACCGCTGAAGCAGGATCATCGCCCACCAAAATCACCGCCAAACCTGGCGCCCTATCCAAGCCATCTACTCTGGTCTTGATGCGTTGTCTTAAATCTTGCGCAATTTGCTTGCCGTCAATAATGCTCATCTTATTTGAGTGCCTCAATTACTTTATCCAAATCTGCTTGTGTGTCCACACCATAGCCGGTCTTCGCGCAAGCCTCGGCCACGTGAATGTCAAAGCCTGCGTGTAGGACACTCAGCTGCTCTAATTTTTCTACCTGTTCGTAGCGTGAGCTATCTAGGGTTAAATACTGCGCCAGAAAACCGGCTCGATAGGCATAAATGCCAATGTGCTTAAAGCACAGACTTAAATCCAAGTCTTCTGACTCCCTAAAAAAAGGAATCGGGGCACGCGAGAAATACAGCGCACGACCGTTTGCATCAAACACCACCTTAACGCAGTTTGGATCTAAATACTGCGCCTGATCAACCACCGCCTCGCATAGCGTGGCCATTGGCATCTCGCAAGCGTCTAAGTTGTGGGCCACTTGGGTAATCACTTGAGGATCGATCATCGGCTCATCGCCTTGCACATTTACCACAATATGCTTGGGGTCGATAGACAGGTCTTCCACCACCTGAGCGATTCTTGAGGTGCCAGACTCATGTGCAGCATCGGTCATGCATACCTGGGCGCCAAAAGATTCGGCTACTTGGGCAATTTTCTCATCGTCAGTGGCAATAATCACCCGCTGTGCGCCGCTGTCCAAGGCATTGCGATAGGTGTGTTCGATTAAGGGCTTGCCGTGAATGGGTTTTAGTAGCTTACCGGGCAGTCTGCTAGAAGCGTAGCGGGCCGGAATAATGACACTAAACTGCATTATTGGTCGTCAATTTTGCGGGCTTCTTCTTCCAGTAAGACGGGAATACCATCTTCAATCGGATAAGCCAAACCACTGGCCTTGCAAATTAACTCGTTGCCAACTTGCTCTAGTGGCTGCTTACTTTTTGGGCAAACTAATAGTTTTAGTAAAGACTCATCGATCATAATTTGTCATCTAATTGCTGGTAGAAATCTGGGCTAATCTCGAAGGCAATTTCCAGGTAATACATCTTCTCATTAGCGAACGCTCTACATTTTACCCAATCTTTGGTAGTCATGAGAATAGCTTGCTCATCGCCAAAGTCTAAATCTTGCGCCTGATATTGATGATGATCGGCGAAAGGCCGCTCATCAACAGAGATATACAGATCTTTCAGAGTTTGAAAAAATCGTGACGGGTTGCCAATGCCAGCAATGGCGTGACAATATTCGGTATAAAACGTATCCAACGGCTTATGCTCACCACTACTCAGGTGTACAAAGCTCACCGGCTTTAATTCAAAGCCAATCTCTGCTGGCGCCAGCGAACCATTATTGAGCACAAAATCCACGCTTTTAAGTCTTGATGAGGTCTCACGCAAAGGGCCAGCTGGCAATAACAAGCCGTTACCCAATCGACGCGCGCCGTCAACTACTGCAATCTCAATATCTCTACCCATGGCGTAGTGCTGCAGGCCATCATCACTGATGATCAAATCCACCGACGTCTGCGCTAATAAGTCTTCAATGGCCTGTGCACGGTCCTTGTTAATCATCACCACCGCATCAGTACTCAGGGCAATCAGTAGCGGCTCATCACCACAAAGCGTTGGATCGCTACCCTCATCAACCTTCAGACTACCTGTTTGATGCGATCCACCATAACCTCTAGAGACCACACCAACACGCTTACCTTGCTTGGCAAAATGCTGACACAAGGCGATCACCACCGGGGTTTTTCCAGTGCCGCCCGCGGTAATATTACCTACCACAATCACCGGCACGTCAGCCTGGTAGACAGACTTTAGTCCCAGGCGATAAGCCAGCCGTCTGAGTTGCGAGAGCAGGTAAAAAATACCCGAGATCGGTAGCAGCAAATAGTTTAGTAAGCCTTTACGATCCAGGTTTATCATCGACTATTTTAAAGACTCGCTAGGGTTGTCAAACTTCGACTCGGTCAGTCGCAAAATGCCAGCAGAGAAGGCCAGAATCAGAATCGCACCCACCATGATTAACAGGGTGAATTCGTTGTGCGAGATCAGCTCTTTCATATCAATCACCATAAAGCGTGTAATCGCAGTGATGGCGATAAAGATCAAAAAGATCACTGGCAGGCGATGGGTCTTAAAGTAGATACCGGTCATCGCGCCCAACTCTAAATAGATAAACAGTAGCAAGATGTCTTTTAACGAGGCAAAGCCCGCATCCTGCTGCATGATTAGCATGTACTCACTAATTGCCGACCAAACAATGGTGGCACCAATCACAAACAAGCCAATCACATGAAAAGCTTCAATTAAAAAATCACCCAGTTGGTCAATCCGACCTTTAAACCCTTGTTCAGACACGCACTCCCCCGTATATTTGTTACTATCTGATGCTAATTATGACAAAATATCGGCTCAATGAGTATCGAATTTAAAATTTCTAGCCACTATCTGCGCGCCAAGCGACAAAAAGGCTTTCTGTCTTTTATCTCCAGTGCTTCAACCCTGGGTTTGGCGCTCGGCGTGATGGCGCTGATCACGGTGCTCTCGGTGATGAATGGCTTTCATCAAGAGCTCAAGGGACGCATCCTCAGTGCCATCTCACACGGTTATATCAGTGAATACGACAATCAAATTGCTAACTATGCAGAGCTGAATCAGCGCATTCTGGCGCAGCCTGGCATTGTGGCCACCTCGCCGTATATTGATGAATACGCGCTGATCAGCGCCAATGGCGCCTCTCAAGGCATTGGCGTGCGCGGTGTGGATATTGCCAGCGAACATCAAACCTCTAGCCTGCTAGACAACATCACTCGAGGATCCAGCCAAATCACCGATGCCCAGGTGTTAATCGGCCAAGGCCTGGCGCAACAATTGGGGTTGGATATTGGCGATAAAATCTTGCTACTAACGCCGAAGACCCACACCAGCATCTTGGGCGTTCAGCCACGTTTTAAACGCTTGAGTGTGGGTGGTATCTT
This sequence comes from uncultured Piscirickettsiaceae bacterium, assembly GCA_964566765.1. Lineage (GTDB taxonomy): Bacteria > Pseudomonadota > Gammaproteobacteria > PS1 > Pseudothioglobaceae > Thioglobus_B. The sequence goes on along the minus strand of CAZMJI010000024.1, from coordinate 3,536 downwards.
CGATGCCGGCATGAATGAATACAACAACTCGCTGGCCTTTATCACTCTAACCCAGGCACAAAAGCTCTACCAAATGCCCAATCTGGTCTCGGGCATTCGCATCAAGACTGAGGATATTTTTGCCGCCAAGCGCATTATCAGCGAGGCAGTTAGTCGCCTAGACCCCAAGCGCTACTATGGGGTGGACTGGATGCAGCAAAAAGCCAACTTTATCCAGGCACTTAATCTAGAGAAGCAAATGATTGGGGTAATCCTTTCACTGATTATCGCTGTCGCGGCGTTTAACATTGTGTCGATGATGATCATGGTGGTGACCGATAAACGCGCTGAAATCGCCATTTTAAGAACTCTGGGTATGACACCCAAACGCATCGTCCGTGTGTTTTTCTACCAAGCGCTGAGTATTGGCTTGATTGGTATTGTCCTGGGTGTGGTACTTGGCATCCTATTATCACTGAATATTGAAGCCATCATTGCTGGTATTGAAGGCCTATTTGGGTTTGAATTCTTCCCGCAGGATGTGTTCTACATCAATCGTTTCCCGTCACAGATCCAAGTCTCTGATGTGTTGGGTGTGGCCCTAGGGGCTTTTGTCTTGGTGCTACTGGCCGCCATCTACCCTGCCAAACGCGCTGGCAAGGTGTCTATTGCTAAGGTGCTTAATCATGAATAAGGTAATTGATTGTCAAGCGCTGAGTCGCGCTTATCACGACGGTGAGTCACAGACTCAGGTGCTGGATCAGCTAGACCTGGTAGTCAGCGCCGGGGAATCGGTGGCCATTTTAGGCCGATCGGGCTGTGGCAAATCCACCCTACTAAACCTATTGGCAGGCATCGATCAGCCAAGCTCGGGCCAGGTGATGATTAGCGGTGTGGATATCAACACGCTAAACGAAGAAGCGCGCACCCAGCACCGAGGCAAGCATCTGGGATTTGTCTATCAATTCCACCATCTGCT
>CAZMJI010000024.1:0-2478 GCA_964566765.1 uncultured Piscirickettsiaceae bacterium | reverse complement strand
TATCGCTGAATCAATCACTGGGAAAAGCACTGGTCATCGTCACTCACGACCGACAAATTGCCGAACAAATGGATCGTATCTTAGTGATGGAAGATGGGCGACTGAAGCCCGCTTAGATAATTTTTGAACCGGTTCTCACCAGGGTGTTGTTCTCATCCACGTAGCACAACTTAGGTGCGTAGTCTGCCAGCTCGTTTTCGTCATATTGCGCATACGAGGCAATAATCAACAGATCGCCCACATTGGCTTTGTGCGCTGCCGCACCATTCACGGAAATCACACCTGAGTTGTCCTTGCCGCGAATGGCGTAGGTGGTAAAGCGATTGCCATTATTAATGTTGTAGATTTGAATCTGCTCAAAAGTGCCGATACCGGCAGCATCTAGTAGCGCACCATCAATCTCGCATGAACCCTCATAATCTACCTCACAGGCAGTGGTGGTCACACGATGAAGCTTGGCTTTTAAGAAAGTACGCTGCATAACTTAGCTTAGGAACTGAATCATAATACCGGCAGCAATCGCTGAACCGATCACACCCGCCACGTTTGGACCCATGGCATGCATCAACAAGAAGTTGTGCGGATTCGCCTCTAGGCCAATCTTATTTGACACACGTGCTGCCATTGGCACCGCTGATACACCCGCTGAACCAATCAGTGGGTTAATCTTAGTCTTGCCAAATAGGTTCATGATCTTCGCCATGATCACACCACTGGCAGTACCGATGGCAAACGCCACCATACCCAATAGTAGAATACCCAGCGTCTCTGGCTGCAAGAACTTGTCCGCCATCAGCTTTGAGCCCACGGCCAAGCCTAGGAAAATGGTTACAATGTTGATCAATGCATTTTGCGCCGTATCACTCAAACGATCGACCACGCCAGCTTCTTTCATCAGGTTACCAAAGGCAAACATACCCAGTAGTGGTGCTGCATCTGGCAATAGGATGGCGACCAATACCAATAGTAGGATTGGGAATACAATCTTCTCAGTTTGTGACACCTCTCTTAACTGCACCATTTCAATTTGACGCTCTTTCTCATTGGTTAGTGCGCGCATGATTGGTGGCTGAATCAGTGGCACTAAGGCCATGTAAGAATAAGACGCCACAGCAATCGCACCCAGCAAGTCTGGTGCCAGCTTAGAGGCCACATAAATACTGGTTGGACCATCGGCACCACCGATAATACCAATCGCTGCCGCATCTTGCAGACTGAAGTCGAAAATACCTAGCGTGGTTAGTGCAATCGCACCCAGTAGTGTGGCAAAAATACCAAACTGTGCTGCCGCACCCAATAGTAAGGTTTTAGGATTGGCCAATAGTGGACCGAAGTCAGTCATCGCACCCACACCCATAAAGATCAGTAGTGGGAACACGCCCGAACCAATACCAATTTCATAGAACACGTGCAAGACACCGCCATCAACGGCTAGGTTGGCGCCTGGAATATTACTCAGTAGCGCACCAAAGCCAATCGGCAATAGTAGTAGTGGCTCGAATTTTTTAACAATGGCTAAATACAGCAGCAAAATACCCACCACCATCATTAGGCCTTCGCCCCAAGTCATTTGGTATAGACCTGTATTGATCCACAATGTATGTAACTGTTCCATCTTAAATACTCAGTTAATTAAGCAAGGGTTAGTAGCGTTTGACCGACTGACACGCTGTCGCCTTCTTTGACGTCGATACTGGCAACCATGCCGGCTTTAGCGGCTTTAATTTCAGTTTCCATCTTCATGGCTTCAAGCACCACCAAGACATCGCCAGAGGCCACTTGTTGGTTTGGAGAAACCATCACCTTCCAGATGTTGCCTGATAATGGCGCAGCCACTGCTTCTGCCTCACCCGTTGGTGCGGCTGCTGGCGCTGCTGCCGGTGCCGCAGCTGGTGCGGCTGCAGCTGCTGTCGCTGCAGAGGCCGACTGCATTGAAGTAATGTCGCCACCCGCTGACACTTCAACCGTGTAAGACGTGCCCTTAAAGGAAACGGTGTAAACACCTTCTTGCTGCTCTTCAACCGGATCGTTGCTTGGTGCCACTGGTGCTGGCTCAAAGAAATCAGGATTATCACGATTCTCTAGGAACGACACACCCACTTGTGGGAATAGCGCATACGTCATCAGATCATCAATCTTGTTATCGGCAACACGAATGTTCTTCTCAGATACAATCTCATCGAACTCTTGTTCTAGAATAGCCATCTCTGGCGCAATGTTGTCGGCTGGTCTGCAAGTAATTGGCTCTTCGCCTTCTAAGACGCGCGCTTGCAAGGCAGCATCAACTGGTGCTGGTGTGGCACCATACTCACCCTTCAATACGCCGGCAGACTCTTTGGTTACCGTCTTGTAACGCTCACCCGTTAGTACGTTTAGTACTGACTGTGTGCCCACGATCTGTGAGGTTGGCGTCACCAGTGGCAGGTAGCCCAGATCTTTACGTACACGTGGAATCTCGGCCAATACTTCGTCCATCTT
>CAZMJI010000023.1:0-16390 GCA_964566765.1 uncultured Piscirickettsiaceae bacterium | reverse complement strand
TTGTGAATACTGCACGCCGGCATTTCTCAAGGCTTCATTGGCTGAGGCAATCTCAGCATAAGCCGAATCTCGTTGTGCTTGAATGGATTCTTGTTCTAGCGTTACCAGTACTGAACCCTTTTTAAACATATCACCTTCTTGACCACTGACGCTCAGAACATCACCTGAAACTTGGGCACTTAGGTTCACTTGAGAAGAAGAAATAACCGCACCACCCAAAATCGCTCTTTTGTCCAGCGACATGCCGGTAACTTTTTGAATGTTGTAAACCGAGTCAAAACTCTCTGAATTCTGCTGGATCGTTTGTGCTTGAATTGGCAGGGAAAATGCCAAAAAAATCGATGTAAAAAGTGGGCTTAAGGTAACTCTCATATTTGGGTGTTTTTTGTGATCAATCAATAAAACATTAGAAGGAATTTTATATGATAACTTTATACGGTGTTTGGCTATTTTAAAATGATCCATAAATTAATCATAATTAGCTGATGCAACTGTTTGTTTTTACAGGTTTTTTTAAGATAAAAAAATTATTCTCTGTATATAATTTCTCACTTATATATTGCCATTATAATATAGGAGTTTTTTTCATCTTTTTTCACTCAAAATGAGCCTTGTTTTTACCCCGGGAGAGCCCGCTGGAATCGGACTGGATTTAGCCATTTTATATGCGCAAAAAAAACAGCGAGAAAATCTACTAACTTTTGTCGATCCACAGCTGCTTTTAGAGCGTGCCAAAGTGCTGGGTTTGCCGATTAATATTGTCGACTCTGACGTGCTTAAAAATCCCGGTGATATTTGCGTCTATCCGGTTCAATCAGCGGGTCAATCCACCCCGGGAGAGTTGGATAAAAAACACGGTCATTATGTCTTGGAAACCATTCGCTTGGCTACTGAGTTTTGCCTAGCGCACGACAACCATGCCTTAGTTACGGGGCCGATTCATAAAGGGGTGATTAACGAAGCTGGCGTGCGTGATTTTAGTGGTCATACCGAATACTTGCAACAACTCGCCAAGGTAGATAAAACCGTGATGATGCTGGCCACTGAAGGATTGAGCGTGGCTTTGGCCACCACCCATATGCCATTATCTGAAGTACCTAAAAGTATTACCCCTGAGTTACTAATACGTACCCTTGAAATCATCAATGAGCACTTCAAAAAATATGAGACTGACAAGCCAGTAATCAGTGTTTGTGGTCTCAATCCTCATGCCGGGGAAGACGGTTACTTAGGTCGTGAAGAGATTGATATTATTAACCCAGTGATTAATCAGTTAAACACACAAGGTTATCACTTAAGAGGCAGTGTGCCGGCGGATACCGCTTTCACTCCAGATGCCTTATCAGGGGTTGATTGTGTGTTGTCCATGTATCATGATCAAGGGCTGCCGGTACTCAAAACCCTGGGTTTTAAAAAAGCCGTGAATGTCACTTTGGGTCTGCCATTTGTGCGCACCTCGGTTGATCATGGTACCGCACTGCACTTGGCAGGCAAGGCTGGTGAAAAAATATCACTGGGCAGTTTGCAAACTGCGATAGACTATGCCAATCGCTATATCAACAACGCAAAGCATGCATAAAGCACGAAAAAGGTTTGGACAGAATTTCTTAACAGATACGCAAGTTGTTGAACGCATCGTCTCCACCATTGCCCCTAAAAAAGATGACCATTTACTAGAGATTGGCCCTGGACAAGGGGCAATGACATTGCCATTATTAGAGCAAGTAGATCAACTCGATGTGATTGAGATTGATCGTGATTTGATTGCGCTGCTGAAAAGCTTTAACAGCGAGAAATTGGTGATTCACGAAGGTGATGCGCTGAAATTTGATCTCAGCGCCCTGCCCTCACCTCTAAGAGTGGTGGGCAATCTACCGTATAACATTTCCTCGCCGATTTTGTTTCACTTGTTGGCTTATCGCGCACATATTAAGGACATGACCTTTATGCTGCAAAAAGAAGTGGTGGAACGTATGGTGGCAGCCCCTGGTAGTAAAACTTATGGTCGTCTAAGCGTGATGATACAAGCGTTTTTTGAATGCGAATTGATCTTTATTGTGCCGCCTGAGTCGTTTGACCCAGCACCCAAGGTGGATTCTGCCATTGTCTACTTAAAGCCGCTTAAACAGCCATTAACCAACAACTTGCCGGTCTTTGAAAAGATTGTTAAGGCTTGTTTTGCACAACGTCGCAAAACCCTGAGAAATAATCTAAAATCGCTAATGAGTCCAGAGCAAACCCGTATTGATTTGTCGCAACGCGCTGAAGTGCTAAGTTTGGAAGATTTTGTTACCCTGAGTCATGATTATGAAAAAAGCCATTAAAGTTGAAGTGCAAGCCACCTATCTAGAAGAGCAGTCGGATGCTGCTAGATCGCAATTTGCGCATGCTTACACCATTAACATTACCAATCACTCAGACACAGGAGCACAACTGCTGTCCCGTCATTGGGAAATTCAGGATGAAACCGGCCATATTGACACCGTGGTTGGCGAAGGTGTGGTGGGTCAACAGCCGCATATTTCCGCCGGTGAGAGCTTTGAATATTCCTCAGCTGCGGTGATTCATACGCCAACTGGCACCATGAAAGGCAACTACATCATGCTGGGCGATGACGGCGAGCGTTTCCACGTTGAGATTCCTGAGTTTATTTTAAGCGAACCTTATACCTTGCAATAATGGCAGACTATCTGGTTGGCGATGTTCAGGGGTGTTTTAGCAATCTGGAAAAACTCCTCAAACAACTCAAATTCTCCGCCGACAAGGATCATTTGTTTCTATTAGGCGATGTGGTCAATCGCGGCCCAGAGTCACTCAAAACCCTACGTTTTATCAAAGACAATCCGGATACGGTGTCGATGATCATGGGCAATCACGATTTTCACCTATTGGCTTGCGCCTTGGGTGACCGAACACCAGGTAGTAAAGACACCTTTGTGGATATTTTGCAAGCGCCAGATCGTCTGGAATTGCTGGATTTTATCCGCCAACAACCACTGCTAATTGAACACAAAGGAGCACTCTTGGTACATGCAGGCATTCCGCCTATTTGGGATAAAAAAACCGCACTAACAAATGCTGCTTTGGTTGAAGCAGAGCTACGCTTAGACGACATCAGCGACTTTCTGCAAGCAATCTACGAAGACCAGCCAAATTATTGGTCCACTGAGCACAATCAGATTGATAGCTGTCGCTACACAGTCAATGCGCTGTTGCGCATGCGCTTTTGCACTCAGAACTCCGAGTTAGAATTTAAACACAAGGCCAATTTTGACCAAGCGCCTGAAGGCTATAAGGCTTGGTTTATGCACGATAATCGACAACTCAAAGATACTGATATTTTCTTTGGTCATTGGTCGGCATTGGGCGGTGTTGAGATACCACACATTTACCCCATGGATCAGGGCTGTGTCTGGGGACGTTCACTGGGCGCCATCCGTCTAGGAGACAAACAACAGTTTAGCGTTAAATGCTAACTTGACCCTCAAACACAAAGGCAGCCGGTCCTGACAAAAAGACCGATTCACCAGGTGTGTACTCAATTTGCGCATCGCCACCGCGTAGATGGGTGGTGACTTGATTAGACAACAACCCTTGCTCAACACCGAAGACCACAGCAGCGCATGCACCAGAACCACAGGCCAAAGTCTCCCCCGCCCCGCGCTCATACACACGCAACCGAATCTCGTTTTGATTAAGAATTTGCATAAAACCAATATTGGCCTGATTGGGTAGTAGCTCACTTTGTTGAATCTGCTGGCCAATCGTCTCCACCTCGACTTGATCCACATCATCCACCAGCAGCACGCAATGTGGGTTGCCCATGGACAGCGCTCCCAGCTGATAACCTTCAACGCTGTAAGTTTCGCTTTGCGCTAACAACAGTGGCAAAGCACTTGGCTCAAAGCTGGGCGCACCCATATCCACACGCACGGTATTATCCTCATTCAGCGCCAAAGAAATCACGCCGCCATGGGTTTCAACCGTAACCGGGTTGTGGCTGGTTAGCCCTCTCTCGTGTACAAAACGTGCAAAACAACGCGCGCCATTGCCACATTGTTCAACTTCAGAGCCATCCGCATTAAAAATGATGTAACGAAAATCCACGCCTGGCGTTTGCGCAGACTCAACCATCAGCAATTGATCAAAACCAATGCCAAAGTGGCGATCTGCCAATTGTCTGATTTGCTCGCCTGATAGAGTAACGTCACCTTGGGTGTTATCCACCACCATGAAATCGTTGCCCAAACCGTGCATTTTTGTAAACTGAAGCTGCATAGCGCCTATTTTATCCACTTATAAGTCTCAAGGTTAATGAATCAGCCGATTCTGCTAAAATACAGGGTTTTATTTATTCTTATTGGTTAACACTGATGAAAACCCCTAGCAATATTACTTTAAACAAAGACAAAAACTTACTCACACTAACCTTTGATGGTGTGGATTACCCACTGACCAGCGAATACCTAAGAGTGTACTCACCCTCAGCCGAGGTGGTTGGTCATGGACCGGGTCAAGAGACGCTGCAGGTTGATAAAGAAAATGTCACCATTAAACACATCCAGGCAGCGGGTAATTATGCGGTTGTTTTGTTCTTTAGCGACGAGCATGATAGTGGTATTTACTCCTGGGAGCATTTGTATAAGCTGGCTACCGAGCACGATACGCTATGGCCTGAGTACCTGCAAAAACTCAAAGACGCTGGTCATCAACACTCACAACACTAAAGCGCTAAGATGCTGAGTTTTTTGGTCTCAGTTGCTGCCTTTATCGTGGCCATTGGTGTGCTGGTCACCATTCATGAATTTGGCCATTTTTGGGTAGCAAAACAACTCAATATCAAAGTACTGCGTTTTTCCGTTGGCTTTGGCAAGGTGCTGACCTCTTATACTCGCGGAGAAACCACCTACACCCTTTGCGCCATACCACTAGGTGGCTTTGTCAAGATGCTGGACGAGGCCGAAGGCGAGGTTGCCAAGGCGGAACAGCATCGCGCCTTTAATCGACAAAGTGTGTATAAGCGCATTGCGGTGGTTGCTGCTGGCCCTCTGGCCAATTTTCTGCTGGCCATCTTGCTCTACACCTTAATTTTCGTACTTGGTGTTGAAGGCGTTAAGCCCGTGGTTGACAAAGTTAAAGAAGATTCGATTGCACAGCAAGTGGGCTTAGCACCAGGCGATCAATTATTGAGTCTAAATCAGGTTGAAACTCGCAGTATTAATGAGTTTGCCAATACTTTCTTATCGGCACTAGGGCAAGCGGAAATCCCTTGGCAGGTGAAAAGTGACACCAATGAACTTAAACAACTGACACTGGCCATTGGCGATGACTATCTAAACCAGCCTGAGCAAGGTATTGAAACCTACCTGGGGTTTGATTACCGACTGCCTAAATTGCCAGCTGTGATTGAAAAAGTTTGGCCCAATACCCCGGCTGAGCGTGCCGGCCTTCGTGCTGGCGACCAGGTTATGACAGCCAATAACCAGGCAATTGAAGATTGGCCTGAATTGGTTGAAGTCATACGTAGCAGCGCCAATCAAGCCATCACACTAGAAGTGCAGCGTCAACAACAACTGATCACATTACAACTCACGCCTGAGCTTAAAGATGGCAGTGCAAAAGCCGGATTAAGTGTCGCCATCCCTGAGGATTATTTGGCCACTCATCGGGTCAAAATCCAAGAGGATTTACCAACAGCCGTGGTTAAGGCAGTGCAAAAGACTTATCAGCTGACCTGGCTAAACCTGAAAATGATTGGCAAAATGCTGGGTGGTAGTGCCTCGGTTGAGCAAATCAGCGGCCCTCTAAGCATTGCCGATTTTGCCGGTAAAAGTGCCCAGGTTGGCCTGGTGGCCTTCTTGTCTTTTTTGGCGCTGATCAGTGTCGGACTGGGGTTAATCAATTTGTTACCCATCCCCCTATTAGATGGCGGTCATTTGTTGTTTTATGTAATCGAGATTATTAAAGGTTCACCGGTGAGCCTGCAGACCCAACAATTTGCGCTAAGATTTGGCATTTGGGTTATTTTGTCACTGACCTTTATCGCGCTGTATAATGACGTCTTGCGTTTGTTTTAACTTTCTATTGAGTTTATGAAAAAAACCCTTGCCACGCTTACCCTTCTAGGCCTATTATCAACGCCAATCTCTGTGCTAGCAGAGCCGATTAAAAGTATTGAAATTTTAGGCTTAAATGCCATCTCTCGAGGCACGGTACTAAGCTACTTGCCGGTTGAAACTGGGGACGACTACAACGAGGCCGTCTCTAATCAAATTATTAAGTCATTGTATAAAACAGGCTTCTTTAAGGACATTGAAGTCTCGCAAGTAGCACAAACACTGAGAATTAATATCCAAGAGAATCCACACATTAAATATGTTGATGTGCTGAATTATTCGGACGATGTGATTGATGAAGAAGCACTGAATCGAATTCTTAAAAGCATGGATCTGACCCAAGGTCAAATCTTTAATCAGCGTCAACTCAATCAATTTATTGATCAGCTAAAAGCTACCTATGTTGCCGAGGGTTATTATGGCATCCAAATTAAGCACACAACCGAGATTGACGCGCAGAATCGTATTGGCGTTGAGGTCGATGTGAATGAGGGCGAAGTGGCCAAAATCACCTCAATGAAAATTCTAGGTGCTCAGGTTAAAGAGGCGGAAGACCTATTAGATCATTTTGATCTGGGTGAGCCGGATTTCTTTATCATGAACTATTTCACCGAGAAAGATCATTTTTCTAAAAATGAGCTGGATGCAGGCGTTGAAGCCATGAAGTCCGAATACATCAATTCGGGTTATCTGGACTTTAAAGTAGACCGTATTAAAACCGAACTCTCCGATAACAAAGAACACATTAGTATTGAGATCCAAGTCTCTGAAGGCGCGCAATACAAAGTTGGTCGTATTAACTTTAGTGGTGAGTTGCTGAATCAATCCGTTGACGAACTGAATCAACTAGTTGGCATTAAAACCGGTGATGTGTTTGATCGAAAATTGGTGATTAAAGGCATTCAAGCAGTAACCGATGTGTTTGCTGACCAAGGTTATGCCTTTGCCAAGATTGATCCGATTACCCGTGATAACAAGCAAACCCATGAGATTGACATCACTGTTGATATCGACCTTAACAAACGTGTGTATGTGAATCGCATTACCATTGTGGGCAATACACGAACTCAGGACGAAGTCATCCGCCGTGAAATTGGCATTGTTGAAGGCGGTCTATACTCCAATAGTGAGCTGGATGAGTCGATTAAGCGCATCAAGCGTCTGGGCTTTTTCTCAGATGTGAATATGGAAGTGGTTCGACTGAAAGAATTTAAAGATCGTATTAATCTGAACTTTAGAGTGAGCGAAACCAAAACCGGTACTTTCTCTATTGGTCTTGCGCACTCTAACAGCGCAGGTGCCTCATTTAACATGGGTATTAAAGAGGAGAACTTCCTCGGTACGGGTAACACACTAAACGCTGCCCTATCCAATTCATCGGCGGTGCAAGAGACTAGTTTTTACTTCTCCGACCCTTACTTCACTGAAGACAAGCACTCAATCAGCTATGGTATTTTTAGTAAATCGATTGATGGTAGTGAGCTAGATGTTGCCTCTTATAAGATTGATGAAGATGGTTTTAATCTGGGTTATGGCATTCCAGTATCAGAATCAACTCGAATTGGCGCCGAAGTGCGCGCTTCCAGTCGTGACATTACTTGCGGTACCACGTTTGCCAGCACCCATGAACCAACACAATGTGCCAGCGGCGACAAAACCGAGGTTAAGCTGAATTTAAATTGGTCAAGCAACACGCTAAACGACTTTAACTACCCAACTGAAGGTGGTAAAAACGCCCTAAGCTTTGACTTGGCGCTACCGATTGCAGACTTCCGCTACTACAAGCTGGATGCTTCACACAAAAGCTACTACCCAGTGGCTGATGACCTAACCTGGACTGTTAAGGGTAACCTAGGTCTGGCGCAAGGCTATGGTGATAAAGACCTGCCATTCTTTAAACGCTATTATGGTGGTGGTTCGTCTTCTGTGAGAGGTTTTGACTTCAACTCCCTAGGTGCGACTTATACCGATGGCAAAGCCAAGGGTGGTGAGTTATCAATGCTGGCCAGTACGGCGATTATCTCGCCGATGAAGTTTATCAAGGATAATAGTGACACCATGCGTCTAAGTGCCTTTGTGGACATGGGTTCGATTGAGGAAAAAGCCAAAAACTTTGGTGTTGATGAGGTGCGTGCTTCAACCGGTGTGGCCTTCTCTTGGTTAACCCCAGTGGGTCCAATTGGTATTTACGCCGCAACGCCACTGATCAAGAAAACAGGCGACCAAATTAAAAACGTTGAGTTCACGCTGGGCACCAGCTTCTAACACCGATGCTAAAGCCTGTTGTTTTATTGTTTGGCCTTTTGATTGCACAGTTTTCGGGTGCGCAAACGCTGAAAATTGCCTATATCAATGTTGATCAAATCCTCAGCGAAGCACCGCAATTTATTCAAGCCAACCAACGAGTTATTAAAGAGTTTCAGCCGCAAGAGCTACAACTACAACAACAGGCGCAAACCCTGCAGAATCGGGTGGATGAATTTAACCAACAGAGTGCCACACTCACACAAACACAGCGCAGCGAGCAGTTAAAAGCCATTGCCAAGCTGGAAAATGAGATCAAGCGTCAGGCGCAACAAATCAAAGTCAAATTGCAACAACGCAATCAAGAAGAGCTGACTAAGATACAGGCGCTGATCAATAAAGCCATCGAACAGATTGCCAAACAAGGGCAGTATGATTTAATCTTATATCAAGAGGTGGCCTACGTTAATGATAAGATTGACATTAGTCAGCAGATTAGCCAGCAACTAAAGGAGTGGTTTAAGTGATGATAACACTGGGGGAGATTGCCAAACAACTGGGTGCAACACTCATTGGCGATGAGACAATCAACATTACTGGTCTTAATAGCCTGGAGCAAGCGCAAGCTTCTCAACTAAGCTACGCCAGCAGTCTTAAATACTTAGATGCGCTGGCCAGCACGCAGGCGTCAGCGGTGATTTTGACCCAAGCAAGCGCCAAAGACTGTCCGACCAATGCCTTGGTGGTTGACAACCCTTATTTAGCCTTTGCTCAGGTTTCTTGGCTATTTACCCCTAAGCACGCCCTGCCGCAGGGGGTTGATTCTAGCGCGATCACCAACAATGCCAAGTTGGCCAACAATTGCGCCATTGGTAAGGCGGTTCAATTGGGTGAGAATTGCATCATTGGCGCCAATACGGTGATTGGTGACAACACCATTATTGGCGACAACGTCACCATTGGGCCTAACGTCAGCATTATGCACGAATGCGTGATTGGTAGTGATGTGGATATTTCAGCCGGCGCGGTAATTGGCTCAGATGGCTTTGGCAATGCCAGAGATGCTGAGGGTCGCTGGCATAAAATTGCTCATTTGGGCAAAGTCATTATTGGCGATCGCGTTACCATTGGTGCCAATACCACCATCGATCGAGGTACCCTAGGGGATACCGAAATCCATCACGGCGTGCGTCTGGATAATCTGATTCACATTGCTCACAACGTAGTGATTGGTGAAAACACAGCAATCGCTGCATCAACTGGTATCGCTGGCTCGACCACTCTAGGAAAACGCTGCATGATTGGCGGCATGGTAGGCATTGTCGGTCACCTTAACATTTGTGATGATGTGGTGGTGAATGCCACCAGCACGGTTGACAAAAACATCACCGAGCCCGGTGTTTACACCGGCTTTACCCCACTGATGACGCACAAGAAGTGGCAGAATGTCGGTATATGGTTGACAAAACTTGATAAAATCTGCAAACACTTAAATATTAAACTCAAACACTTAAAAGGATAATCAACATTATGGAAATGAACATTAACGAGGTTAAAAACTTTCTACCGCACCGCTACCCTTTCTTGTTGATTGATCGTGTGTTAGAGCTTGAGGTGGGTAAATCTTTGGTGGCGATTAAAAACGTCACCTTTAACGAGCCTCAATTTACGGGTCACTTCCCTGCTCAGCCGATTATGCCGGGCGTACTGATTGTCGAAGCCTTGGCGCAAGCAACGGGTATCTTGGCGTTTAAGTCTGAGGTAGGAAAACCCAAAGATGGTCAAATTTACATGCTGGTTGGCGTGGACAAAGCGCGCTTTAAACGCATGGTTGAACCAGGCGATCAATTGCGCCTAGAAGTGGAAGTGCTAACGGTTAAACGTGGCATGTGGAAGTTTGCTTGTAAGGCTTTGGTAGATGGCAATGTGGTAGCCAGCGCTGAGCTGATGTGTACGCAAAAAGCGGCAGAATAAAGAAACGGAGTTTATCGTGGCGATTGATCCTAGAGCAGCTGTTGATGACAGTGCGAAAGTCCACCCAGATGCGGAGATTTGCGCCTATGCGATTATTGGCGCTAATGTAGAGATTGATGCCGGCACCATTGTTGAGTCTCATGCGGTGATTCAAGGCCCAACCAAGATTGGTAAGAACAACCACATTTACTCATTTGCCTCAATTGGTGGCGACCCGCAAGACATTACCTACGAAGAAGGTCAAGAGTCTAATCTGGTGATTGGTGATGACAATTTGATTCGTGAATTCTGCACCATTAACCGCGGCACTGAAAAAGAAAAATCCATTACCCGTGTAGGCTCGAACAACATGCTGATGGCCTATGTGCACATTGCGCACGATTGCGAAGTTGGTAACCATGTGATTATGGCTAATAATGCTTCTTTGGCTGGCCATGTTAAAGTACACGATTGGGCGATTTTGGGTGGCTTTACCCTGGTTAAACAGTTTTGCATGATCGGCATGCATACCTATATTGGCATGGGTTGTCAGATTAATAAGGATATTCCAGCCTATCTGGTAGCCTCAGGCATTCCAACTCGAGTCCGCAGCATCAACGCTGAAGGCATGCGTCGACGCGGCTTTTCATCCAGCGCCATTGCCTCCATTAAGCGCGCCTTTAAAGTGGTGTATCGAGAGTCTCAGGGCAGACTATTAGACCAAGCGCTGGACGAGTTAACCGCTTCAGAGGCGGACTCTCCTGAAGTAATGCAATTTATCCGCTGTATTCGTAGCTCTAAGGTAGGCATTATGCGCGGTCCAACAGAAGACTAGCCACACCCCTTATGGACAGATCCTTTTTAAAGTCAAGCTCTGTGGTGACAGGCATGACTTTTCTTTCAAGGATTTTAGGTCTGGTTCGTGATTATTTTATTGCCCGTTATTTTGGCGCCAATGCACTGACTGACGCCTTCTTAGTTGCTTTTAAAATTCCCAACTTCTTAAGACGCTTGTTTGGCGAAGGGGCGTTTTCACAAGCCTTTGTACCGATTTTGGCCGATGCCAAAGCCAAAGGTGACGAAGCTGAAGTGCAGCAAGTCATCAATCATATTGGCACCAAGTTTTTAAGCGTACTGATTGTCATCACCTTGATTGCGGTGATTGCCGCGCCAGTATTGATTGCGCTGTTTGCCTGGGGTTTTTACTTAAACGAAGACCAAACGCAATTTGTCCTCGCCTCTGAGATGCTACGCATCACCTTTCCTTACCTACTGCTGATCTCACTCACGGCCTTCTCCGGTGCCATCTTAAACACCTATGATCGCTTTGCCGTGCCGGCCTTTACCCCGGTGCTACTAAACATCTCTATGATTCTCTCAGCGATCTACCTATCTAAATACTTGGAGCAACCGATTATGGCACTGGCCTGGGGTGTACTGATTGGTGGCGTCTTGCAGTTGGCGTTTCAGATTCCTTTTTTAATCAAAATCCGCAAGCTGCCCAAGCCAGTCAGCGGCACACATGAGAGTGTTGGCGTACTAAAAAAACGCATGTTACCTGCCCTATTTGGTGTGTCGGTGTCGCAGATCAATCTACTAATCGACACCATGATCGCCTCCCTATTGGTCAGCGGTAGTGTGTCTTACCTGTATTATTCGGATCGCCTGCTTGAGTTGCCTTTAGCGTTGATTGGCATCGCCCTAGCAACCGTTGCACTGGCCAAGCTCAGTAACCATTTTGCCAGCGGCGATCAGGATAAATTCACTCGCACCATCAATTATGCGCTGAAGATTGGTCTGATTCTTGGTCTGCCGGCCCTATTTGGCTTGGTTTTACTGGCCGAGGAATTGATTATTACCTTATTTCAATACGATCAGTTTGACCGCTTTGCCGCTTACCAAACCTCACTGAGTTTAATGGCCTACGGCGCAGGTCTGATCGCCTTTATTGTGGTGAAGATCTTGTCGCCGGTTTTCCTCTCTAGAGGCGATACCAAAACTCCGGTTAAAATTGGCGTCATTGCCATGCTCTCAAATGTGGTCTTAAACGCAATTTTGGCCTATTTTTACGCCCATGTTGGCTTGGCAATCGCCACCTCTATCTCGGCACTAATTAATGCCTTAGGCCTGTATTACTATCTGCACAAGCAAGGAATCTACACGCTAGATACCGAAGTTGTCAAAATCTTTGTAAAGACACTCACTGCAAGCTTTATAATGGGTGTTTTTGTCTACTGGTTCAATCAGGGTGCGGAAGCCTACCTGGGTTTGGGCGTACTAGACAGGGTAATAAGCATTGCCAGCACCATCAGTTTGGCGGCGGCACTTTATTTTATCTGCCTAAGACTCTTAGGCGTCAACTTAAGTAAATTATGAATACGGTTCATTGCGTTAAATTAAATCAAGAATTAGAAGCCTTAGATCGCGCCCCTTATCCAGGTGAATTGGGTCAGCGAATTTTGGCCAATGTGTCCAAGCAAGGTTGGCAGTTATGGCTTGATCATCAAACCATGTTGATTAACGAAAACAACCTGTCGATGATGGATCCAGGCGCACAAGCTTACCTTAAAGAACAAATGGAAAAATTCTTCTTTTCTGACGAAGGTGCGGATGCAATTCAAGGCTACACACCGGTTAATGACTAATGGCTAACTTGTTTATCATTGCCGCGCCATCGGGTTGCGGAAAAACCTCATTGGTTAAAGCGCTGCTGGAAAAAGCCAGCAATATTTGCGTCTCAGTGTCACATACCACGCGCGCACCTAGACCCGGTGAAGTGGATGGTAAAAACTACTTTTTCGTCTCTAAAGAAGCCTTTGAGAAAATTCAGGCTGAGAAAGGTTTTTTAGAATCTGCCCAAGTGTTTGACAATTTCTACGGCACTGCCAAACAAAGTGTTATTGACTTACTAGACCAAGGCAACGATGTCATTTTAGAGATTGATTGGCAAGGTGCCAAGCAAGTCAAAGAAATCTTCGACGATGCGATTGGTATTTTTATCTTGCCACCCAGCGTTGAAGCACTTAGAGAACGTCTAACGGGTCGCGGTCAAGACAGTAATGAAATTATCAACAGACGCATGCAAGATGCGGTCAGTGAAATGCGTCATTACAACGAATTTGACTATCTGGTGATTAACGACGATTTTGACGTGGCACTGGGTGATTTGATGCAAATTATCGATACGCAGAAATTCAATTTATCGAGCCAGAGCGAACAGCATCAAAGTTTGCTTAAATCCTTGATTTAACCTATAATATTAGTCTATTTTTAATTAAGACCCAATTACTTGGCTTATGAGTAGCGAATTCGCTCTACCAATCAACGCACAATCAAGCTCATTAGAGGTACAAAAGTACCCACCGATTCTCTCGCAAGAAGAGGAGCATGAGTTGGCGGTTAAACTGTACGAAGAGCACGACCTAGAGGCTGCCAGAAAACTGGTCTTGTCACACATGCGCTTTGTGGCTTTTATTGCCCATGGCTACAAAGGTTACGGCTTAGAGCAATCAGACCTGATTCAAGAAGGTACGATTGGTCTGATGAAAGCGGTCAAAAAATTCAACCCTTATAAAAAAGTTCGCCTGGCCTCTTTTGCGGTTTATTGGATTCGCGCTGAGATCCACGAATTTATCTTTAAGAATTGGAAGATTGTTAAGGTGGCCACCACCAAAGCGCAGCGTAAGTTGTTCTTTAAACTGAAGCAAGCCAAGGCTCACATCTACCAATCACTCAACGAAGAGCAAGCGGATCAAATCGCCAAAGACCTGGGCGTCAGACGCCAGGATGTTTTAGAGATGGAATCGCGTCTGCAGTTCAATGATGTTGCGTTCGAAATGAACGATGAAGAAGACAGCAGCGCGCCTGAGCTTTATCTGACCGATAATAATGCGCAAACACCTGAGCAATTACTACTCACAGACGACTCGCAAAAACATCAGCAGCAGCGCTTATATCAAGCACTTTCTTCACTGGATGAAAGAAGTTTGGATATTTTGCAGTCTAGGTACTTGAAAGAAGAAAAAACGACCTTACATACTCTAGCAGACAGATATGGTGTTTCTGCTGAAAGAGTGCGCCAACTGGAAAAAAAGGCCATGCAACAACTTAAACAAAGCCTAGAAGCTTAGACTTTCTGGGTACGTTGAGTTGCTACATTAGCCTGACGACCAAAATCACATATTGACTAAATTTAGGAGAAAAAATGAATATTCGCCCGCTTTATAATCGCGTTGTTGTTCGCAGAACAGAAGAAGAAAAAACCACAGCCAGTGGTCTAATCATTCCAGATTCAGCTACTGAAAAGCCTTCTCAAGGTGAAGTAATTGCAGTTGGTAACGGCATGAAAAATGAGCAAGGTGAGTCCATTGCGTTGGAAGTTAAAGTTGGCGACACGGTATTATTTGGTCAATTTTCAGGTACAGAAATTAAAGCCGGCGGTGAGTCACTATTGGTAATGCCTGAGACTGATATTTTGGCCATTGTTGAATAAAGGAGAGATTACACATGAGTGCAAAAGACGTAAAATTCGGCTCTGAAGCCAGAAGCTTGATGTTAGACGGCGTTAACGTATTAGCTAACGCAGTTAAAGTAACCCTAGGTCCTAAGGGTCGTAATGTGGTACTAGACAAATCATTTGGTGCGCCAAACATCACCAAAGATGGTGTTTCAGTGGCGCAAGAGATTGAACTGGAAAACAAGTTCGAGAACATGGGTGCGCAGATGGTGAAAGAAGTGGCTTCTAAAACCAACGATGTGGCCGGTGACGGTACGACAACGGCAACCGTACTGGCACAAGCGCTAGTCGGCGAAGGCGTTAAATCAGTGGCTGCTGGCATGAATCCAATGGATCTTAAGCGTGGTATCGACAAAGCCACAGCTGCTGCGGTTGAGGCACTAAGAAACTTGTCACAGACTTGCAACGATTCAACTGCGATTGCGCAAGTAGGCACCATTTCAGCTAACTCAGACACCAGTGTGGGTGACATTATTGCTGAAGCCATGGACCGCGTGGGTCAACAAGGTGTGATCACCGTTGAAGAAGGCTCAGGTCTAGAGAACGAATTAGACGTGGTTGAAGGCATGCAATTTGATCGTGGCTACCTATCACCTTATTTTGTTAACAACCAAGACACCATGTCTGCGGTACTAGAAAACCCATACATCCTACTTCACGATGCTAAGATTTCAAACATTCGTGACCTACTACCAGCGCTAGAGATGGCACAAAAAGCCGGTCGTCCACTGATGATCATCGCTGAAGACATCGAAGGCGAAGCGCTAGCAACCCTAGTGGTTAACAACATGCGTGGTATTGTTAAAGTAGCGGCGGTTAAAGCGCCAGGCTTTGGTGCGCGTCGTAAGGCAATCCTAGCTGACCTAGCGGTACTAACTGCTGGTGTGGTGATCTCTGAGGAAGTTGGCCTATCACTAGAAGGCATGACAGAAGATTCTCTAGGTAGCGCTAAGCGTGTTGAAGTTGGTAAAGAAGAAACTGTTGTAGTTGATGGTGCTGGCTCTAAAGAAGACATTGCTGGTCGTGTGTCACAAATCAAAGCACAAATGGAGGCAACCACTTCAGACTACGATCAAGAAAAACTGATGGAACGTCTGGCCAAACTATCAGGTGGTGTTGCAGTGATTAAAGTGGGTGCTGCCACTGAAGTTGCCATGAAAGAAAAGAAAGACCGTGTAGATGATGCGCTACACGCAACGCGTGCGGCGGTTGAAGAAGGTGTGGTACCAGGCGGTGGTGTTGCTCTAGTTCGCGCCATTGCTGCGCTAGACGGCCTAACAGGTGATAACCACGATCAAGACATCGGTATTGCCATTACCAAGCGTGCGATGGAAGCGCCACTGCGTCAAATCGTTAGCAATGGTGGCGGTGAAGCCTCTGTGGTACTAAATGCCGTTGCCAATGGCGAAGGCAACTATGGTTACAACGCTGGCTCTGAAGAGTATGGCGACATGCTAGAGATGGGTATTCTAGATCCGACCAAAGTAACACGTGCAGCCCTACAGCATGCAGCGAGTATTTCAGGTCTGATGATTACCACTGAAGCCATGATTACTGACAT
>CAZMJI010000022.1:0-16961 GCA_964566765.1 uncultured Piscirickettsiaceae bacterium | reverse complement strand
TAGGATTTGGTGATATTGTCGCTGGAGGATTGATTTTGATACAGCACGTCTTGGCGCGTTGAGGCACGCTTTGATCTCGGCACCTTGTTGGCGCGACGCTTAAGCTTCTCTTCTTTACTGATAATCTCTTTAACCGAGAGCAATTCATCCACGCTTTTACTGATTGAATTAAAGGCCTTGGGCGCTTGAATCTCTACCATTTGCTGCACGATCCATTTCTCATCAACCTCGGTCATGGCCTTTTGGACTTTTTCGGCAAAATAGCGTAGGAAGTGATAGCTTGGCTCGCCGCCGATAAAGTCGTATTGGTTGTAATCTTGTGCGCGCTCGTTGTACAGCGTAATAAAGGCTTGGTAATGGTCGTCCATGCCAATACGTTCTTCTTTGTTTTCTTGGTAGTAAGCAGCCAGTTGTTTGGCTAGCAGGATGATCAATTGTTGGCGCTTCTCGGTGTCTAGCTGGGTGTAGGCTAAGCGATCCACACATTGAATCAGATAGCATAGGTACTCTTTGATCACATCAAACACTTGAGCCTTTTCAACCACAAAGGCTTCGTTGATCAGATCTTCTAAGTGGTTTTTGGTAATGCGCCAGCTGTTAAAGGCCAACGCGCCAGCGATGTCCTCAATGGTTTTAACCGAACCTTTGTGCCAAGTGCTTTTAACTCTCATAACAATTGATGTTTAGTCATGAGAGAGATTTTAGCAAGACAATGGGTGTGGATACCCTGGAATTATTCGCAGGTATAGTTTCTGAATGAACCCAGGTCGTAGACTTCATCGAAACCCATTTGGCTTAGGTAAGTCTTAGCCGTTGATGAGCGCGCGCCGGTCACGCAGTACAAAATCACCGCCTTGTCACGACTAATCACCTGGTCTGCCGACATAATGGCTTGTAGCGGTAGATTGATGGCATTAGGTAGCGCACCACGTGCAAATTCTGCTGAAGAGCGAACGTCAACTAACTGCGCGCCATTGGCCAATAGTTTGCAAGCATCCTTGCTTGAAAAAGTATTAAACATAGTATAATTTCCCGAATAAGTTTTATCGATGAGTTGTGGCAGAATGCCGACTCAAATCTATATAAGGAAATCATTATATACCAATGCTTAGCAAAAAGCAACTACGAAACGACATTGAAGGCGTTGCCAAGGCCTTAAGTAAACGCGGTTTTTCTTTTGATATCAATGCCTTATCCGAGCTAGAAAATTCCCGCAAAAAAATTCAGGTTGAAACGCAAGAATTGCAGAACCTACGTAACACCAAATCCAAGTCGATCGGCAAAGCCAAAGCCGCGGGTGAAGACATTGCGCCGCTATTGGCCGAGGTGTCTGATCTGGGTGATAAGCTCGATGCTGCTAAGACACAACTGGGCGAGATTCAGGCTCAAATTGATGAGATTGTGCTGTCACTACCAAACGTGCCACATGAATCAGTACCTGCCGGCGCTTCAGAAGATGACAATGTGGAGATTTCAACTTGGGGCGAGCCGACACAGTTTGATTTTGAGGTGAAGGACCACGTAGACCTGGGTGAGTTGCACGGTTTGGATTTTGCCACCGCTGCCAAGATCTCCGGCGCGCGTTTTTCGGTGATGAAAGGCAAGGTTGCGCGCCTGCATCGTGCACTCACGCAATTTATGCTGGATCAACATACCGAGGTTAATGGCTATACCGAAACCTATGTGCCGTATTTGGTTAATAGCGATTCACTGTATGGTACGGGTCAGTTGCCAAAGTTTGAGGCCGACTTGTTTAAAACCCATTTGCACGGCGAGGAAGGCGAGGCCAAGGCTTTGTACCTGATTCCAACCGCCGAGGTGCCGGTGACCAACATCATGCGTGATGAGATGGTCAAAGAGGCGGATTTGCCAGTTAAATATGTGGCGCACACGCCAAGCTTTCGTTCAGAAGCAGGTGCTTATGGTCGCGATACCCGTGGCTTGATTCGTCAACACCAGTTCGAGAAAGTTGAGTTGGTGCAAGTGGTCAAGGCCGAAGAGTCTTACCAAGTGCTAGAAGAGCTAACGGCTCATGCTGAGGGCATTTTGCAAGCCTTAGAGCTGCCTTATCGCAAGGTTAACTTATGCGCGGGCGATCTGGGCTTTTCCAGTGCTAAGACCTATGATTTGGAAGTTTGGCTACCGGGTCAAAACACCTATCGAGAGATTTCATCATGCTCTTGTTTTGAGGATTTTCAAGCACGACGCATGCAGCTTCGATACAAAAACCCAGAGACTGGACAATCTGAATTACTGCATACCTTAAACGGTTCGGGCCTAGCGGTAGGTCGAACCTTGGTGGCAGTGATGGAAAATTACCAAAGTGCTGACGGTAGTATTAAAATACCGACAGTACTACAGCCTTATATGGGCGGTTTAACCATGATTAATTAAGGAGAGAAAACATGGAACTATTAGATCTATTGATTAAACCAGCGTTTGCAGAAGGCGGCGCTTCAGGCGGCGATCCACTAGGTGGCTTGCCATTTTTGATTGTGATGTTTGTGCTGATGTACTTCTTGCTCATCAGACCACAACAAAAACGCGCTAAAGAACACAAACAGCTGATGGCTGATTTAAAAACCGGCGATGAAGTACTAACCAATGGCGGTGTGATTGCCATCGTACGTTCGGTTGATGAGAGCTTTGCCACGCTAGAGATTGCCGACGGTGTGATTATTAAAGTGCAAAAACAAGGCATTAACCAAAAGATGCCAAAAGGCAGCGCTCAAGCTTAAGTCTTCATACCGTTTATGAACCAGTTTTCACCGCTTAAAAATGCGCTGATCGCATTTTTCCTACTGATTGCTGCCTTATACGCTTTGCCGAATGTATTTGGCTCGGATTTGGCGGTACAAGTCTCTAGTGGCGGTGATAAAGCCCTAGTTGAGACTGATGTAACGCGCATTGAGTCTGCCCTAAAAACCAACAACATTGCCTATAAGTCAGCCGCGCTTAGCAGCCGACGCATTCTGGTTCGTTTTGCCGATAACAAGAATCAACTACTGGCCAAAGACCTGCTGAAAGAGACGCTAGGACGCAATTATGTGATTGCGCTGAACCTGGCGCCATCGATTCCAACTTGGCTCTCTGACATTGGCGGCAAGGCCATGTCGCTGGGTCTGGATCTTCGTGGCGGTGTGCACTTCTTGCTAGAGGTGGACATGGTAGCGGTTGAGATTCGACAACTGGACAAGGCTTACAACGAACTTAGAGCGGCATTGCGTCAAGATCGTTTGTATAAGCGCATTAAAAAGCAAGAGCGTGACATTTGGGTTGAGCTGAAAACGCTTGAGGCCAAAGTTCAAGCGCAAAAGCTGATCAAAGATGAGCTGATCGATTTATACGAAGTTGAAACGCCAGGGCTGGCGCCAACTGAGTTGGTCATCGGTGTGCGTGATGGCGCTCTAAAAGAAGCGCGTGATGGTGCGCTAAAACAAAACATTACCACGCTTAGAAATCGTGTGAACGAGCTGGGTGTGGCTGAACCCATTATCCAACAACAGGGCGCTGAGCGCATTGTGGTGCAATTGCCAGGTGTGCAAGACACCGCACGTGCTAAGGAAATCTTAGGTGCGGTTGCTACCCTAGAGTTCCGATTGGTGGATGAGAAAAACGACACGCAAACGGCTGTGCAGTCGGGCAAAACCCCAATTGGCTCTAAGCTTTACTACTTTAAAGATGGCAGACCGCTGCTGTTAAAAACGCGCGTGATTGCCACCGGTGAGAACATTACGGGTGCGGCCTCGGGCATGGACCAAGAAAGCTCATCGCCGATGGTGAACATCACCTTGGATAACGCCGGCGGTCGTGCCATGCTGGATACCACCAAGAAATACCTGCACCACCGCATGGCCGTGGTGTTTATTGAAAACAAGGTTGAGACGGTGATGGAGAACGGTAAGGCGGTTAAAAAACGCTCTACCACCAAAGACATTATTAACGCAGCCACCATTCAAGGCACATTCTCGTCGCGTTTCCAAATTACCGGCCTAGATTCGGCGCGTGAAGCGCGCAATCTGGCGCTGTTATTAAGAGCGGGCTCCTTGTCAGCCCCAATTGAGATTATTGAGGAGAGAACCATTGGTCCATCACTCGGTGCAGAGAACATCGAGAAAGGTGTGATGAGTGTGATCGTTGGCTTTATTTTGGTACTGGTGTTTATGGCTGTGCGTTACCGAACCTTTGGTATGGTAGCGAATGTGGCATTGACACTGAACCTGGTGATGATTGTCTCGGTGCTGTCGTTATTGCAGGCCACACTAACCCTGCCAGGTATTGCCGGTATCGTGCTTACCGTGGGTATGGCGGTTGATGCCAATGTACTGATCTTTGAGCGCATTAAAGAAGAACTTAGAGCGCATGACAATATTCAAAAGGCCATCTCCGGTGGCTACGACAAGGCGCTACTGACCATTGCTGATGCCAATATCACCACCTTGATTGCCGCGGTTGTGCTGTTTAGTTTTGGCACGGGCCCAATTAAAGGGTTTGCCATTACCTTATCGATTGGTATCTTGACTTCTATGTTTACTGCCATCATTGTCTCACGTGCGATTGTGAATAAGATTTATGGGGCCAAGAAAGTTAAGGAGTTGTCGATATGAAGGCACTAAATATTCCAAGCATTGATTTTGTCGGCAAGAAGACTTATGCGCTGATTCTCTCAGCAGTATTGATTATTGCCAGTATCAGTTCACTGGCCATGCAGGGGTTAAAGCTGGGCATTGACTTTACCGGTGGTACCTTGATCGAAGTGGGCTATGAGAAAAATGCCGACCTGGAGCAAATTCGCTCGCAACTGACAAAGGCTGATTTCCAAGGCATTAATGTGCAGTATTTTGGCTCCTCAACCGAGGTGTTGATTCGTCTAGAGCCACAAAAAATCTCTAGCGCCAAGCTTAGCTCAAAGATCTTGCAGCTGCTAGGCACTGAAGCCGAAGTGCGCCGTGTTGAGTTTGTTGGCCCGAAAGTGGGTGAGGAACTGACCAATGATGGCGGCCTGGCCATGCTCTATGCCTTAATTGGTATTTTGATCTATGTGGCGGTGCGTTTTGAATATCGCTTTGCCCTGGGCTCGATCTCGGCCTTGGTGCACGATGTTATCATCACCCTGGGCTTTTTCTCCGTCACTCAGATTGAGTTTGATCTGACGGTTTTGGCGGCTATTTTGGCGGTGATTGGTTACTCGCTTAACGATACCATCGTGGTGTTTGACCGCATTCGTGAGAACTTCTTATCAACTCGCCATACCGATCCTAATCAGATTACCAATGGTGCTTTGAATCAAACACTATCGCGCACCATTATGACCTCCATTACCACCTTGCTGGTATTGCTAGCGCTGTTCTTCCTAGGTGGCGAGATTATTCACGGCTTTGCCATTGCGCTGTTGATTGGTGTGGTTATTGGTACTTATTCCTCTATTTATGTGGCCAGTTCGATGATCTTGATGCTGGGCATCACCAAGCAAGACATGCTGCCTTCTGAGAAGGAAGAAAAAGAGATTGATGCTCGACCATAATAATCTATCTGGTTAAGCATTAAAAAACCCGGCCATATGGCCGGGTTTTTTTTGTCCTTGAGTCTTGGGCTTAAGCTTTGAATTTCTCAAACACTAGGCAAGCATTGGTGCCGCCAAAACCAAAACTATTCGACATCACACGGTTGAGCGATTGAATGGTGGTTGCGGTGACAATTGGCATACCATCAGCCTCATCATCCAGAGTCTCAATATTGACCGATTCTGCCATAAAGTTGTTTTGTAGCATCAGTAGGGAATAGATTGCCTCATTCACACCGGCAGCACCCAGGGCATGACCTGAGAGTGACTTGGTTGAGCCAATGTGTGGAATTTGTGAACCAAACACTTCTCTAATCGCACCCAATTCTTTCACATCACCGACTGGCGTTGAGGTACCGTGTGCATTGATATAGTCGATCGGGCCGTCTACGGTCGAGATCGCCAACTCCATGCAGCGTTTCGCGCCTTCGCCTGATGGGGCTACCATGTCGTAGCCATCTGAGGTAGCGCCATAACCGGTGAGCTCGGCCAAAATGGTGGCACCACGCGCTTGTGCATGCTCTAGGGATTCTAGCACCAAAGCACCACCACCGCCGGAGATGACAAAACCATCGCGGTCTGCATCGTAAGCACGTGACGCACGTTCTGGCGTTTCATTGTATTTAGAGGACAGCGCGCCCATGGCGTCGAATAACATGGTCAGTGACCAGTCCAGTTCTTCACCACCGCCGGCAAACACCACATCTTGCTTGCCCATTTGAATTTGTTCCATGGCATTACCAATACAGTGCGCACTGGTTGAACAGGCTGAGCTGATTGAGTAGTTAATGCCCTTGATTTTAAACATGGTAGACAAGCACGCTGAGGTGGTCGAACCCATGGTACGTGGTACACGATACGGACCCACGCGCTTAATGCCTTTTTCTCTGAGAATGTCAGCTGCTTCAATGACGTTTTGATTAGAAGCACCACCTGAGCCCATAATTAGGCCAGTTCTCGGATTAGAGACCTGCTCTTCGCTTAGACCGGCTTGTTTAATGGCTTCGTCTAGCGCCACGGCATTGTAAATCGCAGCATCCGCCATAAAGCGCATCATTTTGCGGTCAATGACCTCAGCAGGGTCGAATTCAGCCACTTGGCCTGAAACATGCGATCTTAGACCTTTTTCAGCGTAGCTTTCGTCAAATTTAATGCCAGACTTGGCGGTTTTTAGAGATTCTAGAACTTCAGAACAGTTGGCCCCTAGTGAGGAGACAATGCCCATGCCGGTAACAACAACTCGTTTCATTAGAAATTATCAGTATTGGTAAACAAACCCACCTTCAAATCCGTGGCCTCGTAGATAATCTTACCATCAACTTCCATGGTTGCGTCGCCAATGCCCATATACAGTTTGCGCGCAATCACACGAGATAGGCTGATACGATAAACCACTTTTTTTGCATCGGGTAGTACCTGGCCGGTAAATTTAATATTGCCTGAACCCAAAGCGCGACCACGACCCGGACCACCTAGCCAGCCTAGGTAAAAGCCAATGAGCTGCCACATGGCGTCTACGCCTAGGCAACCTGGCATCACTGGATCTTCGTTGAAGTGACAGTCAAAAAACCACAACTCAGGCTTAATGTCTAGCTCGGCAATAATCTCGCCTTTGCCATGTGTACCACCTTCTTCAGAGATGTGGGTGATACGATCAAACATCAACATTGGTGGCTGTGGCAATTGGGCATTGCCCGGACCGAACAACTCACCGTTGCCGCATTGAATCAGTTCTTCGTATGAATAAGCGTTTTTCTTCATAAATTAACTAGAAATTCCTTAGTTTTAAAGCATTATACATAAAGACCTTTGGCGATATCAGCTATCACATCATCGACATTTTCTAGGCCAACCGAGACTCGAATTAAGCCATCACCAATCTTGGCCGCTTCTCTTTCCTCTGGCGTGAGGCGGCCGTGTGTGGTGGTCGCTGGATGGGTAATCGTGGTTTTGGCATCACCCAGGTTGGCGGTAATGGAGAGAAATTCTGTGGCATTAATAACCTCAAAAGCTTTGGCTTTGCCGCCCTTGACTTCAAACGAGACAATGCCACCAAAGCCACTTTGCTGCGCTTTAGCAATCTCATGATGCGGGTGTGATTGCAGCCCCAGGTAATGCACCTTTTCCACCAAAGGTTGGGTCTCTAGCCACTGTGCCAATTTCAGCGCATTGTCGCTGTGTGCTTGCATTCTTAGGCTCAGCGTCTCTAAACCCTTTAAGACAATCCAAGCATTAAACGGGCTCAGGCTTGGACCCGTGGTACGAATAAAGCCGTGCACTTGTTCAATCAGTGCCTCGCTGGCCACCACCGCACCTGCCAGGGCTCGACCTTGGCCATCAATATATTTGGTGGCCGAATGAATGACAATATCAGCGCCTAGCTGTAGTGGGTTTTGCAGCGCTGGCGATAAGATGGCATTGTCCACGGCCAGCAGCGCATCAGCCTCTTTGGCAATCTGGCTCAGTGCACGGATATCAACCACCTCGCCCAATGGGTTAGACGGGGTTTCTAGCAGCAGCAGTTTGGTGTTGGGCTGGATGGCTGAACGCCAAGCCGCTAAATCATCCAAATCTACAAAACTGACTTCGATGCCAAATTTGTTGATGATGCTATTGAGTAGCACGATCGAGGTGCCAAATAGATTGCGTGAAGCAACCAAGTGATCGCCCGATTTCAGCAGTGACATAATGCTGGCAAAGATAGCCGCCATACCGGAGCTTGTGGCACAACAAGCCTCGCCACCTTCTAAAGCCGCCAGTCTTTTCTCAAAGGCGTCAACGGTTGGGTTGGTGAAGCGTGCATAAATATTGCCCGGCTCTTCTTTGGCGAAGCGTCGTTCAGCCTGCTCGGCAGAGTCGAACACAAAGCTGGAGGTTAAAAAAACGGCCTCCGCATGCTCTTGTTCTTGGGTGGTTCGATAGCCTTCTCGAATGGCCTGGGTATCGAAGTTCAAATCTTTCATTTAAATGCTGGTCAAAATAACGCTTATTCTACATCATTGCAAATGAGTTCTGAACTTGCGTTGGTGTTGTTTCTGCTCTTGACGTTGTCTGCTCTCAGGGCTTCGATACCATCTAAATAGGCAGTATCTACGTCACCCGTGACGTATTGACCATCAAAGCACGAGCAGTCAAAGGTTTGAATGTCCGGATTGCCTTGTTGTACGCACCAGATTAAATCGTCCAGGTCTTGGTAAATCAGGCGATCGGCACCAATGGTTTGACAGACTTGTTCAGTATCGCGTTCATGGGCAACAAATTCTTTGGCGCTGGCCATGTCAATACCGTACACATTTGGATGGCGCACGGCGGGCGCAGCCGAGGCAAAGAACACCTTATTGGCACCGGCATCGCGAGCCATTTGTACAATTTGCTTACTGGTGGTGCCGCGCACAATGGAATCATCCACCAGCAGCACATTCTTGCCCTTAAACTCCAGTTCGATGGCTGAGAGCTTTTGTCGCACCGATTTTTTGCGTTGTTTTTGCCCCGGCATAATAAAGGTGCGAGCAATATAACGGTTCTTAATCAGACCCTCAGAATACTTAACTCCTAGGGTTTGCGCCAATTGTAGCGCAGAGACGCGCGAGGTGTCTGGAATCGGGATGACCACATCAATTTGTTCATCAGCCCAGGTATTTTTAATATTTGCAGCCAACTTCTCACCCATTCTGAGGCGTGATTTATACACCGAGATGTCATCAATCACGGAATCCGGTCTGGCAAAGTAAACAAATTCAAAAATACACGGTGAATAACTTGGGTTCTGCGCACATTGTTGGGTAAAGATATTACCATTACGATCGATTACCACGGCCTCGCCAGGAGCCACGTCACGGTCAATCTCATACCCCAATGCGGTGAGTGCCACACTCTCAGAAGCCAGCATATGCTTAGTACCACCATGCGTGGTACGATGACCCAGCACCAGTGGACGGATGCCATTGGGATCTCTAAAACCGAAAATACCATAGCCAGGGATCATACCCACCGTGGCATAGGCGCCGCGCACGCGTTGATGCACCTTGGTCACTGAGGCAAAGATGTCTTGTTCGTTAATACGGTGTTTTTGCAGCTTGGCCAGCTCAGAGGCAAACACGTTTAATAAAATCTCTGAATCTGAGTTGGTATTAATATGACGCAGATCTTCTTCGTAGAGCTCTTTAGCCAGCTCTTCGGTATTGGTGAGGTTGCCGTTATGGGCAAAGGCAATACCATAAGGTGAGTTGACATAAAATGGCTGCGCTTCAGCACCCGATGAGGTGCCTGCCGTTGGATAACGCACATGACCAATGCCCATATCGCCACGCAAGGAAGCCATATGCTTGGTTCTAAAGGCATTTCTGACCAAGCCATTGGACTTGCGCATGTAAAAACGTCCTTTGTGCGAGGTTACAATGCCGGCTGCATCCTGGCCGCGATGCTGCAAAATGGTCAGTGCATCGTAGATGTAAACAGCGGTGTCTTTTTTAGTGGTTGAAAGAATGCCAACAATGCCACACATGGTAGTAAATCCTTAAGTTGATTCGATAAAAGTTAGATATTGAGATAGGGCGGGTCTGATGCCATCGGCCATCTCTTGGAAAGTTTTTAATAAGCCTTGCGCTTCTAGCCAGGCGCTGTGATCACTAATCCAGCTAATATGCTGGAATACCAGCACCAGTACCAAGACCAGTACAACACCTTTAATCAGCCCCAGCGCCAGCCCCAGCCAAGCATTTTGAGCACCACTGGTATTGCGTGCATTAAGCTTATTATCAAGCGACTTTAAGACATTTAAAACCCCTTGATACAAGCCCGATAATAGACAAGACTTGCTGGTGTCGATAGAGATATTAAAGGTGCTAACCAGTAGTGACAGAGCGCCTGCCAATAGCGCAAAAATAATCACCAAAGAGGTGCCGATACGCATGGATTCATTGGCCACTAGCATCTCCATCATGCCCAAGGTTGAGACCAGGCTGACGTAGTGCCAACTAATGACAAGCCCTAGGCCTGAGAGCAAAATCAGTGCCATGGCTTTATTTAGGGCACAAGGATTGGATAGAGTGCTGGCGTAACGGGTAAAGCGATACAAGCCACGCTTTAGTACAATCACCCCGACAAACAGCACGCCAAAGGCGCTTGCCAGTTGAGATTGATTGGAGAAGCCAAGCCAGGTGTTTGAGGTGCTGGCTGCCAAGTCTTGGTAAAGCGCAAAAGCCACGATCAATGCTAAGAGCAGAAAGCCAATATTGATCAGCTCTTTAACCAGGCCACGCCTGTAACCTAAGACGGCAAATACCAACAGAATAACCGCCGTCAGCCAGTCTGACCAAGCCAAAGCAGTTACAGCATTCCAAGCATTTGCAAAGAATTCGTCCAAAGTTTCTCCCAGGTTCATAGATGAATAGCTCGATTTTACAAGATTTTTGCCCTAGGTTAGTTTGTCTAGGGATTTTTTGCCCAGTGCCACGGTATAGAACGAACCAAAGATCACAATACGTGCGTATTGGCTGCGACGTGCTTGCATCAGTGCTTCCTCCATGTGCTCGCACACCGAGAGTTTGTCGCCCAGTGCAAACAACTCGACCAACTCACTCATGGCGATGGCCCTTGGCACCTCCAGTGGTACTAAGAGCCATTGGTCGATCTGCTTGTGAATTGTGGTAATAATATCTGCAATGTTTTTGTCTTTTAGGGCGGCAAAGATCGCCAGTGTGGGCTGCGGATCGTCTTTAAGTGTTTGAGATAGGGCGCTCACAGCTGCTTCGTTGTGGGCCACATCAAAGATCAGTGTTTTGTCATCCAAACTCACCTGCTCAAAGCGCCCCGGGATCTGCGCCGTGGCAATACCCTGTTCAATAGAGGCTGTTGAGAGGTTTGGGTCAGCCAGTTGCGCGGCGCGACCTGCCAAGGCAGCATTAATACGTTGATGTTCGCCGGGCAAACCAATATCACCCAAATAAGGTTCGGTGACAAAGGCCAGTTTGGCGCCTACCGAGTCTGCTTGCTGTTTGAGACTGTCAGGCGGATTGCTATCGGCGCAAACACAAGGGGTGTTGGCGCGCATAATGCCGGCTTTTTCTCGACCAATTTGTTCACGAGTATCGCCTAGGTAATCGGTATGATCGATGGCGATATTGGTAATCACACAGACATCAGGCTCTACCACATTGACCGAATCTAGGCGACCACCCAGACCCACTTCTAACACCGCTATGTCAACCTTGGCTGCGCTAAAGATCAGCAGCGCGGCTAAGGTGGAGAATTCAAAATAGGTGAGCGAGGTCTGACCTCTGGCAGTCTCAATGGCAGCAAAGGCTTGAATGATTTGCTCGTCATCTGCGTCAATGTCATTGATACTAAAGCGCTCGTTGTAATGGTGGATATGCGGCGAGCTAAATTGACCCACTTGGTGTCCAGCTTGCGCCAGGATATGACGAATAAAGGTGCCGGTTGAGCCCTTGCCGTTGGTGCCAGCCACGGTAATGACTTGAAACCCAAGTCCTTGAGGGAAAAGTGTTTGATAAACCTGACGAACGCGATCCAGCCCCAGATCAATCTCACTAGCATGTAGTGACTCTTGATAGCTTAGCCAGTCGTCCAGGGTGTTTAGTCTTCCCAAAATTCCCCTTCAATGGTGCGATCATTTTTCTCTGGCTTTTTCTCGCCTGGTGGGCGCGATGGTGCAGAACGAATAAACACGGTATTGCGTTGGCTAAAGACACGATCGGCATTCTGACTTAGAATGCGATTAATAAAGTAGCCTCTGGAGATGGGAATGAGTCCCAGTAGGCCCAGTGCATCGGTGAGAAAGCCGGGTGTTAACAGCAGTACACCTGAGATAACAATCACCACGCCTTCTAGCATCTCAAAGGCCGGTGTCTGACCATTGGCCATGGATTGTTGCGCTTTGGCCAGGGTTGACCAGCCTTGGTGTTTAAGCAGGACTGAGCCAATCAAGGCGGTAATCACCACCAGAGCAACGGTGGATAGACCGCCAATCGCCTCACCCACGGAGACCAAGACATAGATCTCGGCTAAGGTGACTAGGACAAATAAAGGAAACAGCATGTTAATCCTCGCAAATAAATAACAAATCCCAAACCCCATGACCGAGTCGTTCACCACGTTGTTCGAACTTGGTAATCGGTCTGCGTTCAGGTCTTGGTGAATAGATATGGGCGCCCAGCGTGTTTTTAAAGCTTAGGTGCGCTTCTAAGACTTCCATCATCTGTTCAGCGTAGTTTTCCCAGTCAGTGGCCATATGCACAAAGCCACCAGGGATCAGCTTGCTGGCAATCAACGACATAAATTCAGCCTGTACCAAGCGACGCTTATGGTGTTTTTTCTTGTGCCAAGGATCTGGAAAATACAATTGAAAGCCGGCAAAGCTGGCATCGGCGATATGGTTTTTTAGTACTTCTACTGCATCTTCTTTAATCACTTTGAGATTGCTCAGTTGGCGCTTGTTGGCTTCGTTAATCAGTCGACCAACACCAGCCTCGTATACTTCAATGCCTAAAAAGTTGGTTTGCGGTTCATTGGTCGCCATTTCCAGCAAGGAATCGCCATTACCAAAGCCAATCTCCAATACAATTGGCTGGCTTTTTGTGAACAAGCCTTCAAGGTCAAGCATTTGTGTGCCAATATCCACACCAAAGGCTGGCCACAACTCGGTTAGGCCCAACTTTTGCCCTTCGGTTAGGCGGCCAGAGCGCTTGACAAAACTTTGGATTTTTCTTAGGTGTTTTTCCATCTATAAGTCGTAGTCAATAATCAGCGGTGCATGATCGGAAAAGCGCTCATCCTTGTAAATACTGGCATCCTTGACAGTGCCACGCAAATTGTCGGTTAGAATCTGATAATCGATGCGCCAACCGGTGTTGTTGGCCCAGGCCTGACCTCGGTTAGACCACCAGGTGTATTGCTCAGCCTCTTGGTTGACCTCACGGAAGGCGTCGACAAAGTGATTGTCTTCAAATAACGCATCCATCCAAGCGCGCTCCTCGGGTAAACAACCCGAACGGTTTTTGTTGCCGTTGAAGTTTTTAATATCAATGCGCTTGTGCACAATGTTGATATCGCCACAGATAATATAGCGTCGTCCATCTTGCTGGCGCTCTTTTAAGTAAGGCATAAAGCGCTCAGTCATAAAGGCCATTTTATAGGCCTGGCGTTCTTCCTTAGACGAGCCTGAAGGGATGTAGATAGAAATGACGCTTAGATCGCCAAAATCGGCCTGAATAAAACGTCCTTCGTAATCAAAGTCTTCCCAAGGACTGGTAATCACTCGATCGGGCTGTTGTTTGCAGTATAAACCCGTGCCACTATAACCTTTGCGCTCGGCGCTTTGGTAGTAAGTATGCATACCTGTTGGATAGAATTTCTCATCCAGTTGATCCTCTTGGGCTTTGATCTCTTGTAAGCACACCACGTCGGCATTTTGGCTCTTCAGCCAGGCGAAAAAACCTTTTCGTTCAGCTGCCCGAATTCCGTTCACATTAGCCGTTATAATTCTCATCATCGAAACAATTTTATAGGAAAAGCCATGGAACAATATCAAAAAGACTTTGTGGATTTTATGCTGGAGATCGGCGCACTAAAGTTTGGTGAATTTACCCTGAAATCAGGCCGCGTGAGCCCGTATTTCTTTAACGCAGGCGCCTTTAACACTGGCGAGCACCTGTCTCAATTGGGCAAGTTTTACGCCCAGGCGATTGTTGAGAGCGGGGTGGATTTTGATGTGCTATTTGGCCCGGCTTATAAAGGCATTCCGTTGGCAACTGCGGCTGCCATGGCACTGAACGACAATTTTGGTAAAAACGTGCCTTATAGCTTCAATCGCAAAGAGGCCAAAACCCATGGCGAAGGCGGCAATATTGTCGGCCATGCACTCGAGGGCGAGGTACTGATTATTGATGATGTGATTACTGCGGGCACCGCAATTGGCGAAGCCATGGAGATCATTGATGCCAATGGTGCTAAAGCCAAGGGTGTGATCGTGGCGGTGGATCGCCAAGAAAAAGGCAAGGGCGAGCTATCAGCTATCCAAGAAGTGGAGCAAAATTTCGGCATCACGGTGCTTAGCATCATCAACCTATCGCACCTGGTTGACTACCTCAAGCAAGGCGATGACCAGGCACTGATTGAGCGCATTGAGGCTTACCGCGCACAATACGGCGTCTAATTAGAGCGCCCGGTAGGGATAGCCCAGACTTTGGGCAACCGCTGGGTGGGTTATCTGTCCCTGGTGAATATTAATCCCATTTTTTAGATGCGCATCTTGTTCGGCGGCCTGCTGCCAACCTTGATTGGCCAGGGCTTCAATATACGGCAACGTGGCTTGTGTGAGGGCTAAGGTAGCCGTTCTGGCTACTGCACCCGGCATATTACCCACACAATAGTGAATAATGCCGTCCACCACATAGGTCGGCTGGTCATGCGTGGTGACCTTGGAAGTGGCAAAACAACCGCCTTGATCAATCGCCACGTCGGCCAACACTGAGCCAGGTTTCATCAGTTTAAGCATCTCACGTGTGACCAATTTGGGCGCCTGAGCACCAGTCACTAGGACTGCGCCAATCACCAAATCGGCACTAGCCAGTTGTTGTTCGATATGCTCAGGCGTTGACAAGATGACAGTCAATCGTTCGCCAAATTGTTGCTGCATTTTAACCAGGTGTGGTGCATCCGGCACACGATCTAAAATACACACGTCGGCACCCATGCCCAAAGCGACTTCAGCGGCATTGGTACCAACCACGCCACCACCAATTACCAGTACTTGAGCTGGTGCCACCCCAGTAGCGCCACTTAAGAGCACACCAGAACCGCCTTGAGTCTTCTCTAGATGGTGGGCGCCTGCTTGAATCGACATACGCCCGGCAATCTCACTCATGGGCTTGAGCAGCGGCAAGCGACCGGCCTCATCAGTGATGGTTTCATAGGCAATGCAAGTTGCCCCTGAGTCCAGCAGCAGTTGGGTTTGTGTGGGGTCGGCTGCCAAGTGTAGATAAGTAAACAGTACTTGACCTGGGCTGAGCATTTTGCATTCTGCAGGCTGCGGCTCCTTAACCTTAACAATCAGTTCAGCCGTCTCGAAAATTTCAGCCGCGCTACCGACGATACTGGCACCAGCCTGCTGGTAGTGCGCGTCACTAAAGCCAACACCAGCACCAGCGCTGTTTTCGACCAATACCTGGTGCCCAGCATCCAGCAAACGACGTGTCCCATCGGGTGTCAAGCCAACGCGATACTCGCGAACTTTTATCTCTTTAGGTATGCCGATAATCATGGGTATGTTGTATCATAGGTGAGTAATTTACTAAGGATTGTAACACATGCTTAAAATTGATGCGCAAGAGACCTTTGAAGGTGATGGTGTGGTTGTGCAACGCTTGTTTCCGATTGCTGGACGTCGACACTTTGATCCTTTTGTACTTTGGGACCATTTTGACTTAGCACCAGGGCGCGGCTTCCCGGACCATCCACATCGAGGCTTTGAGGCCATTACCTACCTATTTTCAGGCAGTATGCAACATACTGATAATTTGGGTAATGAGTCGCGTGTTGAGGCCGGTGGTGCGCAAGCATTTTGTGCGGGTCGCGGCTTGGTGCATTCAGAGATGCCGGATGAAACTAATCGGAGCTCAGGTATTCAGCTATGGGTAAACCTAAAGCAAGCCCTAAAAGGGGTAGGGCCCGGTTATCAACAAGCACTGAGTGCTGAGCTGCCCAGTACGACTTTTGATGGTGGACGTGTTACCACCATTGTTGGTGAGGGGTCGCCGATTCAATTGCATAACCACATTCGTTATCAGCATATTCAGCTTAAAGCAGGCGCAAGCTACACCTTAACACTATCAAGCGCAGAACGCGCTTTGATTTATGTGGTCTCTGGTGTGCTAACGAGCGACGGCCAACAGCTTGCGCAACATCAGGCTTGGTTACTGGAGCAAGGCAGTGCGGATCTACGAATCCAAGCCAATCAGGCCAGTGAATTGATGTTGTGTGTGGGCGAGCCACATGGCGAGCCGATTATCCAACATGGCCCCTTTGTTGATTAGTGCTTAAGCGGCGTCAATCACTTCTTCAGAGGTCTGTAATTTATTGATTCTGGCAAAGTCCATTAAGTGGTCGTAGGTGAGTGGGCAGATAAAGCGCAATTCGTCATCAAAGATAACGGCTTTAACGCCATCAGTTCGGCCCATTTTCAGGTGGCCATTGTAGCGCTTAAAATCTTTAGGGTGCGTGCAGACCAAGCGTTCGGCCCAGTCGCTAGGGCGGAATCTAGTTCCGTCTTCGGTCATACCATGGATGGTATAACGAGTTGTTGGCATTATTCTCCCCAAAATAATGATGGTGGAGGGATAGGGATTTGAACCCTAGAAGGAGATTAATCCTTGCCGGTTTT